>DATEVP010000388.1:0-5908 GCA_035258465.1 Hyphomicrobiaceae bacterium | reverse complement strand
AGCCAGGCGCGGCCCTTGGCGTAGAGCGCTTCCACCTCGGGCCCCTTCAAGCCAGGCATGTCCGGCTTCACCTGGTACCCGATCTGGGTCTGCAGGTAGGCCAGATGGCGGTAGCCCTCGGGGAAGCGATCGAGGAGGGCTCGATCCAGCGTCAGGCGCGCCGCCGGGTCGACCGGGTCCATGCGGTCCTTCTCGTAAATCGGCTGGCGCAGCACGATGCCCCAGCGCCCGTCCCGCTTCTCGAGGAAGTCGCAAAAGCGCCCGGTGCAGACGACGTCGACCAGGACGCCGTGCACCGGGGCGCGCTGGGAGATGGTCATCTTGGTCTGCGAGAAGGCGCGGTTGTCGGCGATGTCGACCGCGTTGCCGCCCAGGAAATGGAGGATGTTGACGCCCTTGTCGAAGCCGGCGCGGCTCACCGCGATGAACTCCTCGGCGGTGCCCTGGAACCAGGTCGCCATCATGCGCCCGCCGGGGTGCCACACCGTGCAAAAGCGCTCCCAGTCGCCGGCGTCGCGCCACACCACCCAGTTCTCGACGACCTCGCGGATCGCCTGCCGCTCCGAGGCTTCGCTGCTCATGCCGGCTCCTTTCAAAGCGGGAGCACACGATAGCATGCGAGCGGAAGCGGGCGGCAATTCTTGCCTGCGAAAGGCACGAGCGCCCGGCCTTGCGGCCAGGGGCTTTTTGAAATCCACAGTTGATGGGTCGCATCGGCCGCTCAGTGGACGGCCGCGATCTCCAGCTCGTCGCCCATGGCGTGCCCGACCGCCGCCTGGCGGCTATCGGTGAGGGCAATCGGGGTGCCGTCCGCCGCGTGCAGGGCAAAGAGGTTGATGCCGACGGGCAGGCCCTCGATGGCCGGGAACATCGCCTTGGCCTCGTCCGGCGTCAGCACCCTGATGTAGGCGATCTTGCCACCGCCGAGCTTGGCGAGATCGGTCATGCTCATGACAGGGGGCGGGACCACCACGACCGGCCGCCGCTTCTCGGACTTTGCGTTGCTCTTGGTCACCACTGTACTTTACTCCTTTTTCGGTCAGGAGACCCGCACCTGGTCCCCTCGGGCCAGCCGATGCCTTTCGCACCAGCCCCACGCGTCCCTTGGTCCATCTTCCCGCGATTCGGGCCAAGCTGGTGTGGCCGGAAGAACTCAGACCTTCGAATCGCCGATCGCGATCTTGCGCACGATGCGGTCCGGTTCCCGGCGCGCGAGGTCGATGCAGAGCAGGCCGTCGCTCAAGTCGGCGGCTTTGACCTCGATGCCATCAGCCAGCACGAACGTCCGGCTGAATTGGCGCGCAGCAATGCCTCGGTGAATGTACTCGCGTGCCTTGTCGTCCTCCTGCCGGCCGCGGATCGTGAGCTGGTTGTCCTCCAGCGTGATGTCGAGCTGGTCGCGCTTGAAGCCCGCCACCGCGAGCGTGATGCGCAACGTATCTCCGCCCCCCTCTGCGCCATTGGGGCCGACGCGCTCGATGTTGTAGGGGGGATAACCGTCGCCGCCTTTGCCGACGCGATCGATCAGCCGCTCCATTTCCTCGAAGCCCAGCAACAGAGGGCTTGAAAGTAGTGGCAAGCGCGACACCGCAAAGCCCTCCTCGAAGCGGCCTTGACCATCGAACCACCATGCTGCGGACCCGGTCCGGCTTCCGCCCCAGCCCCAAGGTGGGCGCTGGTTGTGTTCGTCGTTGGAATATGGTGTTCAGAAGGGCAAGTTCAAGAACACGGGACGGGCGCGCGGGCGGGCGGAAATGGGGCTCCTGGACGGAGATTGGGTCGCGCTCGCCCTTATTCTGGCTGGCGCGCTGGCAGGCGGTTTCGTCAACGGCCTCACCGGCTTCGGTACCGCAATGACGGTATTGCCGCTCTGGCTGCTGGCGGTGGAGCCCGTGGTGGCAGCGCAGGCCATATGCGCCTGCTCTGTCGCAAGCCACCTCTCGACGCTTAGGCTCATTTGGCATGCCTTCGACTGGCGCCGCCTGGCGCCGATGCTGCTTGCCGGACTCCTGGGCGTGCCGATCGGCACCTGGATCTTGCCATGGCTCAGTGTGCCGACGTTCAAGCTGGCGGTCGGCACGGTCATTCTCACCTACTGCACTTTCATGCTGTTTGCGGCGGGGCGCGTGCGCCTCGAGAGCGGCGCTAAGGGCGCCGAAACGATCATCGGCTTTGCCGGCGGCATCCTGGGCGGCATCGCCGGCCTTTCCGGCGCACTGCCGACCATGTGGGCGGCACTCAAGGGCTGGCCGAAGGAGGAGCGGCGCGTTTTCCTCCAAGTCTTCAATTTGACGATCCTGGCGGCGATGCTGGTGGCGAGCCTGATGCAAGGCTTGGTCGGGCGGCGCTCCATCGAGACCATTATCGTCGCCCTGCCGGGCACGCTGATCGGCGCGCGGCTGGGATCCTTCGTCTATAGCCGCCTCGACGACCGCCGCTTCGACCGTGTCGTCCTCGTGTTTTTGCTGCTGTCGGGCCTAAGCCTCGTCTGGGGTAGCCGCTGAGTGAATCGTCATATTTCCGGTCTCTTGCCGGCGCAGGATTTCTGACCCGACAAACGGGCTGAGCCAAGGAGCGTGGCGGCATGCGGAGAGCGGTCTTCTCGGGCGCGTTGCTGACTTTGGCCGCTTTGATCGCCGGCGTGGGCTCGCTCCCTTCCGTTGGCGCCCAGGAATCCAGTTCAGCCTCGGCTGCCGCGCGGGAGACCGAGGACGAGATCAAGGAGCGCGCAACTCGCCGTGTGTGCGCCGTGGCGGTGTGCTCGACCCTGCATATGCAACGGCCGGCCAGCGGCCAGGTCTCCTGCAGCGTTCAGAAGACGTGGCGAAAGGAGGTGCTTACCAAGATCCTCACGCGCGCCAAGATCGCCTGGCCGTGGGGTTACGCCCGGTGCGCGAGCGACCTCAAACTGGACCGCGCGACGCTCATCAAGGCGATGAGCGAGCCCGCGTTCGAGGCGCAGTTCGACAAGCACGACTTGCGCTGCGAGTTCGAGGGCGAGAAGGAAAAATACGAGGTCAAGCTGCAGATCCAGCCCAAAGTCACCTTTAAGCAAGGAAAGGCTGTCAAGGCGAGCTTGAACTGGGGCAAGATAGAAGGGCCGAAGCTGGCGCAGACGGCGCTGTGGCCGGCCACGGCGGCGGACAACTCGTTCGGCCTGCTGCAGGGCACCGTCGTCGACGACATCAACGATTTCATCCAAGCGCGGTGCATGGAGGTGAAAGGGGAGTGGCAGGAGAGATAACCTCGCCGTCTGCCGGCTTGCACGGCTGCAACCGCGCATCGCCGGCTTCTTGCGGCTTCAACGCCGCGTGGCCGCCCGGCACGGCGGGTGCCGAAGGTCGCGTATCATGACCACCGCCTTGATTCTGATCGCCAGCGGCATCCTGATCGGTGCCGGCATCGGCGTCATCTGGCGCGACGTGCGACGGAGCCGGCGCCGCGCCTTCATCCTGCAGCGCGAGGCGCAAGCCACGACAGAGCCCGAGGTGGAAATCACCATCTCGCGCGGCGAATTTGCGGCGCCGCTTCGGCAGGCGACGGCGGAAAAAGCGGTGAAGCATTCCGCGGCGAACGGCCATGCCAAGGACGGCGACGCCAAGGCGACCGGGGACGCCGCCGAGCAGCCGGCGCAGGCCAACGGTCTTCCGCTCGAACAGCAGTGGCTCGTTCTCAAGCCGATCCTCGCCGTCGCCATCGGCAACGTGAACGCCGTGCTGGCCCCGGTGAAGTTATCGGTTGGCGCGTTGGGAGAGCCCACCTGGAGCTACAAGAACGCCGGTTACGGGGCCCATCGGCGCGTGCTGCTCGGCGAGGAGAGCCTCGGCTGGCTGAGACTCGAGCTCACGGCGGAGGGCAAGTTTCTCGCCACGCTCAAAGCCCACAAGGAGGATCAGGCCGAGATCAACGGCAGCGCGGACACCATTGCCGCCGCGCTCAATCCCCTCCATGCCAGCGATGTCCTGTCCCGGTGCCTCGAGCCCGCGGCGCGCTATGCGACACGGGCGGCTGGCGGCACGATCGATGAGCAGCAGGTGAGCGAGAAAGCGTGGAGGGTGGTCGATCCGCTGGTGCTCGCCGCCTTGAAAGCCACCAACGGCGCGCTCGTGCAGGCGGGCGCGGGGCTCGTGCCGCTCACGGTCCCGGCCTGGGAAGACGAGCTCAAGCGCCACCGCATGACGCTTTCCGTGGAGGTCAATGGCAGCGACGTGGGACGCATGCACATCGAGCGGCTGGCGCACGAAATGGAAGTCGCCGTCGGGGTGGCCGACCAGAACCTCATCGATCTCGGCCGCCGCCGGCGCATTGCCGTCGAAGGCATGACCATTCACGCTCTGGCCGAAGTCATCGCCAGCTGCGCCTGGCCGACGATCGCGCGTTTCAGGGAGACGCGGAGCCAGGCCGATCACTGAGGCCGGCCCAGAATTTCAGTCTTTCTTGCTGCCCGCTGAACCTCGTCGGTACCAGGTGCACTCCGCTGCCGAATGGGTACAGTTGGCGCCGCGCAATTGCGCAGAAACGGGAGGTTGTCATGAGCAAGCCGGGACCGATCGAGTATGCGCACGCGTCGCCCGAGGTGCGCGCCGTGTTCGACGACATCAAGCGAACGCGCAACGTGCCGGACGTGAACAACTTCTGGAAGTATCTCGCCCACGACCCGGCCGGGCTCAGGCGCACGTGGGCGAGCCTCAAGGAGATCATGGCGCCGGGCGCGCTCGATCCGCTCGTCAAGGAGATGATCTACCTCGCCGTGAGCGTCAGCAACGGCTGCGAGTATTGCACCGCCAGCCACTCGGCGGCGGCCCGTCGCGCCGGCATGACGGAAGCCATGTTCGGCGAGCTGATGGCCGTCGTCGGCATGGCGAACGAGACCAACCGCCTGGCCAACGGCTACCGCGTGCCGGTCGACGCGGCCTTCAGCCAGCCGGTCAAGGCGCCGCGCGCACGCCGAGCCCGCGCATGAAGCGCTCCCGGATCTGAACCGGGTCGCGATCCGTCGCGCCGGCGCCGGGCTGGGCGTCGATGCGTGCGGCGATCAACTGCGGCCTTGCCGCCGACAGGGCGGCATCCAGGAGCCGCTCGAAGTCTTCCTCGTCGGAGGCCCACGCGCTTTCGAGCCCGCAGCCGCGCGCGACGGCAACGATATCGGAGGCCGCCGCCGCGGGCGTCGGCTGGCCGCCGGTGATCTGGTAGATGCCATTGTCCATCACGATCAGCGTCAGGTTCTTCGGCGCGGTCGCGGCGATGGTGGTCAGGCAGCCGAGCTGCATCAGCAGCGAGCCGTCGCCTTCGAGCGCAATGACGCGGCGCCGGGGCTGGGCGACGGCAACCCCCAGAGCGATCGGGAAGGCGAGGCCCATGCTGCCCAGCATGTAGAAGTTCTGCGGGCGCCGGCCGGCCGACCACAGGTCGAAGTTGGTGTTGCCGATGCCGCCGATGACCGCCTCCTCGGCCTTCAACCGTGCCACGATACGGCGCGTCAGGTCGGTGCGGTTCATCACCTTGGCGTTGCTGGCGCGGCCCGAGGTGCTTGGTGTTCTGCTCATGGCCGCCTCTCACTTCTGGAACACTTTGCCGCCGGTCAGCAGCGGCGACAGGATCAAGGCAACGGGCGCTTGCGTCGCCACCGCCTGCTTGATGGAGCGGTCGAGGATGAACTCGAGCTCGTCGAGGCGGGTGATGGTGTGATGTTCCACCGCCAGCGCGTCGAGCACCGGGCGCATGGTGCGGCACACGAGCGCCTGGCCCCAGTTGAACTCGCCCAGCGTGCCCCGCTCGGACACGATCATGATGAGCGGGATCTGATAGGGCACGGCCAGGGAGGCCAGCACATTGCCGAGCGTGCCAAAGCCGCTGGTCTGCATCAGAACCGCGCCGCGCAGGCCGCCCATCCAGGCGCCGGACACGA
>DATEVP010000387.1:0-3202 GCA_035258465.1 Hyphomicrobiaceae bacterium | reverse complement strand
ATGGCGGACTTCTGGAAAATGAAGGCCACGCCCCACACGGCGGCGGCAAACAGCAGCACGAGGTCGGCGTTGAGGCGGCTCATCAGGGGTCGTCCGCGAATCGCTTGGCAGCATAGCCGATGGGTCAGCGCGGGCATCCACAAGCTCGATGACAAGCGGATGAAGTCGAGCCGCGACAAAAGTCGTAAGGGAAAATCGCCGCCGGCGCCGCGCTGGTCTTCTCCGGGCGGGCCGTGCGCAACATGGTGATCCTGGAGCCGATCGGTCCGGTCGCCGCATTCTCGCCCTGGAACTTCCCGGTCACCCAGGCGGTCCGCAAGATCGCCGCGGCGCTGGCCGCCGGCTGCTCGATGATCATCAAGTGCCCCGAGGAGACGCCAGGCTCGCCGATAGGCCTCGTCAAGTGTTTCCATGATGCCGGCGTTCCGGCGGGCGTGCTCAATCTTGTCTATGGCGTCCCGGCCGAGATCTCGGAGTATCTGATCCCGCACCCGATCATCCGCAAGATATCTTTCACCGGATCGGTGCCGGTCGGCAAGCACCTGAACGCGCTGGCGGCCAGCCACATGAAGCGCGCCACCATGGAGCTCGGCGGCCACTCGCCCGTGCTCGTCTTCGACGACGCCGACGTCGAGGGCGCGGCCAAGTTCATGGGCGCCTTCAAGTATCGCAACGCCGGCCAGGTGTGCGTATCGCCGACCCGCTTCTTCGTGCACGACAAGGTCTACGACAGCTTCGTCGGCAAGTTCATCGACATCGCCAAGCGGACCAAGGTCGGCGACGGCCTCGATCCCGAGAGCCGCATGGGCCCGCTCGCCAACCCGCGCCGGATCAATGCCATCGAGACGTTCGTGGCCGACGCGCAGGACAAGGGCGCCAAGGTGCAGGCCGGGGGAAAACGCATCGGCAACCAGGGCAACTTCTTCGAGCCGACCGTGCTGACCGACGTGCCGGAGAACGCCCGCATCATGAACGAGGAGCCGTTCGGCCCCGTCGCCGTGATGCTGCGCTTCAAGGAGACCGACGAGATGCTCACCCGGGCCAACAAGCTGCCCTACGGGCTCGCCAGCTACGCCTTCACCAAGGACGCCAAGACCGCGACCAAGGTGGCCGATGCCCTGGAGTCCGGCATGGTGACCATCAACCATTTCGGCATCGCGCTCCCCGAGACGCCCTTCGGCGGCGTCAAGGACTCAGGGTTTGGCCATGAAGGCGGCATCGAGGGCCTGCAAGTCTACATGCAGACCAAGTTCATCAGCCACCTGGGCTGAGCCGAGCTAGGATGTTGGCAAGTGGGCGGGGCCTCGAGGGTCCTGCCCATTTTGTTGTGGATGTCAGGCGACTTGCTTCCAGGCACGGTGTATATTGCGCGCCATTCGTGAGGCAGCCATGGCAAAGCATCCGCGCATCGAAATCAATCCCGCGGTCATGGTCGGCAAGCCGGTCATCCGCGGCACCCGGATTACGGTCGAATTGATCCTGCGTCGCTTCGCCGACGGCAATACACTCGCTGAGATCCTTGAAGACCATCCGCGCTTGACAGCGGAAGACGTCCAGGCCGCACTTACCTATGCGGCCGATGCCATGGCTCGCCCTGCCAAGCCCCAAGCGGCTTGAGCGTGTGCGCATCCTGGCCGACGAGAATATTCCACGCAGCGTCGTGGAGGCGCTTCGTGCTGACGGCCATGACGTTCACTGGGTGGCTGAGGTCAGTCGGCGTGCACCCGACGCTCAGCATATTGCGACGGCAGCGTCCGGCCACCTTGCCATACTGACGGAAGATGCAGACTTTGCTCGGCTCGTCACCGATGGTGGCACCGCCGCGCCAGCGCTGATTCTTGTGCGCCTGCACGGAATGTCCCGCAAAGCGCGGACGCAGAGGATAGCTCGGGCGATGAAGCAGATAGGTGCGCAACCTCGCGCCGGCTCGATCCATGTCATCGAGCACACTCGCGTGCGGAAGAGGTCGGTGTGAGATCTCTGCGAAAGCGGCCTCACAGAGCGCCATTAGGCCCCCACCTCCCGTCCCAGATACTCCACCGCCGCCTGCACGCCGCTGCCGTGCGGAATGGCGAGCGCCTTGAGCCCCATCTCCACGGCCCCGAGCGTGCCCAGCACCATTGGCGCGTTGGTGTGGCCCATGTGGGCGATGCGGAAGGCCCTGTCGCCGATCTCGCCGAGGCCCACGCCCAGCACCACGCCGCATTTGTCGCGGCAATAGTCGAGCAGCGGCTGCGGACTGCGCCCCTGCACGAGAATGCAGGTGACCGAGTTGGATCGTTCCGCCGGGTTGGCGACATTGAACGAAAGAACCTGCCCTTCGGCCCACTTGCCGACTGCCGATCGCGTCGCTTCCGCCAGCAGCGCGTGCCGGCGGATGGCAGCGTCGACCCCTTCCGCCTTGAGCAGGTCGATGGCCTTGCGCAGGCCGAACAGCAGGTGCTCGGGCGGCGTGCCGCAATACTTTTGATAGTGGATCTCGCCTTCGCGGAAGGTCCAGTCCCAGTAGAGCGTGCGCAGATTGGCGCCCTTGTGAATCTCTCGCGCGCGCTTGTTGGCGGCGACGAAGGCAAGCCCCGGCGGGGTCATCAAACCCTTCTGCGATCCGCACATGGCGACATCGACGCCCCATCCGTCCATGTCGAAGGGCATGCAGCCGAGCGAGGCCACCGTATCGACCATCAGCAGCGCGGGGTGCTTGGCCGCGTCCATGGCCCTGCGCATGGCGGCGATGTCGTTGACGACGCCTGAGGCCGTATCGATCTGCACGACCAGGATCGCCTTGATGGCGTGGGCCTTGTCGCGTTTCAGCCGCTCCTCCAGCGCCGCCGGATCGACCGCGCGCCGCCAATCGCCGGCCAGCACCTCGACCTCGACGCCCAGCATGGTCGCCATCTCGCCCCAGCCGCGGGCAAAGCGGCCGCTGTCGAGCGCCAGCACGGTGTCGCCGCGGGACAGCACATTGGTCAGCGCCGCCTCCCAGCCGCCATGGCCGTTGGCGGCGTAGATGTAGACGTTGCCCGTCGTGCGAAACAGCGACTTGAGGTCGGCGAGGCAGCTGTCGGTGATGCCGATCATCTCGCCCGAGTAGATGTCGATGGCCGGGCGCTGCATGGCGGCCAGCACCGCGTCGGGCACGTTGGTGGGCCCGGGGATGCTGAGGAACTCTCTGCCTTTGCTGACCGTCATTGCTTCGCCTTTC
>DATEVP010000386.1:0-7536 GCA_035258465.1 Hyphomicrobiaceae bacterium | reverse complement strand
CCGCGCCCTGCGGACAGAGAACCTTCTTGTCGTTCTATTCGGGAGTGCGAGATTGGAAGCAGTTTCCGGCGCGCAATTCGCGCGCCGGGCCACAGCTGGCGGATGATGGCAGTCGCCCCCCGGACGTCTTGTCTTGATCGATGACCGCGCTCTTAGAGGCTCCAGCCCGCGATGCCCAAAGATGTATCAATCACTGTAGAGGCATCAAAGTAATTCTGTGAGGTCGGCTGTCTTGTTCAACAAAGTGACAAAAATGCCGCAGCACGGCTGACAGACGTCCACGCGTTCAGTCTTTCTCAGTTGGAGGATGGCTGTCCGCCGTTCTGCCGCAAGATCGGTTTCGTTCAGTGGAGGCTGTGCGAGCTTCCGATTGATAGGTGAAAGCGGACCTGGTCCGTGGCCGGTACCGCAGCAGTGCCAAGGCAACGCCCAGTTCGGCCTCGTATCAGTCCACGGCCTAATTCGGGACGGCCCTGGCGGTCAGCGCCGCCTCCCTGGGCTGCTCGTCCATCGCCGGCTCGGCCCGCGCGGGGGCCTTGCGCTCCACCTCGGGCGCGCGATCGGTCGTGTAGAAGTCGCCGAGCACCAGCACGTCCATCTCGCTCTTCAGGTAGCAGGCAATCGCGTCCTGCGGGCTGGCGACGATCGGCTCCTTGCGGTTGAAGCTGGTGTTGAGCAGCACGGGCACGCCGGTCAGGCGGCCGAACTCCTCGATCAGGGCGTAATAGCGCGGGTTGGCCGAGCGCTCCACGGTCTGGATGCGCCCGGTGCCGTCGACGTGCACGGCCGCGGGGATCGCGGCGCGCTTGCTGGCGCGCACCCGCGGCGCCAGCGTCATGAACGGGTCCGGCTGATCGATCTCGAAGAACTCGTTGGCCCGCTCGACCAGCACGGCCGGCGCAAACGGGCGGAACGGCTCGCGCTTTTTCACCTTGGCATTCAGCACATCGCGCATCTCGGGCCGCCGCGGGTCGGCCAGGATCGAGCGGTTGCCAAGCGCGCGCGGCCCCATCTCGAATCGGCCCTGGAACCAGCCGACGATCTTGCCGTCGGCCAGGTCCTGCGCCGCGCGGCGCAACAGCTGCGCCTCGGGTATGCGGTGATAGCGCAGGCCGGCGGCGGCGAGTGCCTGCTCGATCTGCTTCTCGCTGAACGCCTGTCCGTAAAACGCATGCTTCAGCTCGAAGCCGCGCCGATGCCCGAGCGTCTGGTGGTAGTGCCACAGGGCGCTGCCGAGCGGCGCGCCGGTATCGGAGGCGCAGGGCGGCACCCAGATGCGCCGGACGTCGGTGTGCTCCAGGATCTTGGCGTTGGCGACGCAATTGAGGGCAACGCCGCCCACCATGCACAGATCCCGCTGCGGGAACTTCTTAAGAAGCGCGCGGACGACGTGGAGAATCACCTCCTCGGTCACCGCTTGCAGCGCAAAGGCCAGGTCGCGATGCTGGTCCGTGAGGGGCTCGTGCGGCGCCCGCGGGGCGCCGAAAGTGTCGATGAACTTGCGCCGGAAGGGCCGCAGCTGGCCGAAGGCGTCATAGTTGAAGTAGGCCATGTTGACGGCATAGCCCCCGTCAGGCGTCGGCCGGATCACGTCGCGGAAGCGCGTAACGTAGGTGTCCTCGCCGAAGGCCGCGAGCGCCATCACCTTGCCCTCGTCGCCGAAGCCCGCAAAGCCCAGATGCTCCGTCACGAACGTGTAGACGAGGCCGGCGGAATTGAGGATATCCGTCGACCAGTGGCGCTCCAGCCGATTGCCGCGACCGATATGAGCGCTGCTGGAGCAGTCGTCGCCGTAGCCGTCCATGACCAGCACCAGCGCCTCCTCGAAGGGGGAGACGAAAAACATGGCGGCGTGCGAGTCATGGTGCCCGACGTTGACGATCGGGGGCAGCTTCACGGCGCCGAAGCGCTCGCGCAGACCTCTCGCCAGATAGTGGTTCAAAATCATGATCTGGTTCTGCTGCGTAGCGTGCGAGCGCGGCGCCAGCAGGGAAAGGCTCAAGGGAAAGCGCCGCGCCATGATCGACAGGGCCGTCCGGCGCAGGCGGCGCACGTCCCAGGGCGTCGTGACGACATCGATGCCGGCGCAGTCGAGCTTCAGCTCCTCGACCGCGGCGGCCAGCGCATTCTTGGGAAATTTCTTGGTCTTCTTCCTGCGATTGTAGCGCTCTTCCTCGAGCACCAGCTCTGGCGTGCCGTCGCGCAACAGGGCCAAGCCGCTGTCGTGTGTCTTGGCGACGATCCCCAGAACTCTCACAACACCAACACCACCCCGCAGCCGGCCGCGCTATCGGCCGCACCGAGTTTTACTGTTTCCGCTCAGGATAGACCCTGTCCCTCCATTTACAGACACGAAGGTTCGATGTCGAGCAACCGGCATCCGAGGAATGTTTCGTCAGGCCAAGGCCTGTTTTTCTGCCACAGATCGATTGGCGCTCAGTCGTGCCTGCCGTGGCAGTGCTTGTACTTCTTGCCGGAACCGCACGGGCACGGCTGGTTGCGCGCCACTTTGCCCCACGTGGCGGGGTTCTTGGGATCGAGCGCCAAGCCGCTCCTGCGCGTCTGCACGGGCGCACGCCGCTCCGCCAGCAGCGCACCCGGACGCCCCTCGGCGGCGAGAACCGCATCCGCCATGGCGAGCTCGTCCTCGCCCGTGAACGGATCGACGTGGTGCGCCTGCATCGGCGGCAGCTCGACCTCGGTGAACTCCTCCTCCTCCTCGGGCACGGAGCGGATGTGCATGAGCGTTCCGGTGACGGCTTCGCGCAGGTTCGTCAGCAGCGCTTCGAACAGGACGAAACCCTCGGACTTGTATTCGTTCAAGGGATCGCGCTGGCCGTAGCTGCGGAAGCCGATCACCTGGCGCAGATGCTCCAGCGTGATCAGGTGCTCGCGCCAGAGGTGGTCGATGTTCTGCAGCAGCACCATCTTCTCGATCTGCCGCATGGTCTCGGGGCCGAATTGCGCTTCCTTGGCATGGGCCTTCTCATCGACCTCGCGCAGGAGCCGCTCGATGATCTCCTGGTCGGCGATGCCCTCCTCCGCGGCCCAGGCGTCCACCGGCAGGTCGAGATCGAAGATGCGCTGCACCTCGGTCTTCAGCTCTTCCGTGTTCCACTGCTCGGCGTAGGCGCTGGGCGGGATGTACTGCAGGACCAGCTCGTTCACCACCTGGTGGCGCATGTCGGTGATGGTGCCCTTGACGTCGTCGTGGCCCATGATGTCGAGGCGCTGCTCGAAGATGACCTTGCGCTGGTCGTTCATCACGTCGTCGTACTTGAGCACGTGCTTGCGCGCGTCGAAGTTGCGCGCCTCGACCTTCTGCTGGGCCTTCTCCAGCGCCTTGTTGATCCAGGGATGGGTGATCGCCTCGCCTTCCTGCAGCCCCAGCTTCTGCAACATGCCGTCCATGCGATCCGACCCGAAGATGCGCATCAGGTCGTCTTCCAGCGACAGGTAGAATTTCGAGCGCCCGGGATCGCCCTGGCGCCCCGAACGGCCGCGCAGCTGGTTGTCGATGCGCCGGCTCTCGTGCCGCTCGGTGCCCAGCACGTAGAGACCGCCGGCCTCGAGCGCCTTCTTCTTCTTCTCGGCCACATCCGCCAGCACTTCGGCGCATTGCCTATCGAGCGCCTCGAGCAGCTCCTCGCTGGCGGCGGGCTTGGCTCTTCCCTTGGCGCCGTCGGTGTAGGCTCTCAGCCACTCCTTGGCGATCTCCGCGCGAATCTGGGCCTTCCTGGTGGGGTCCTCGATCTCATCGCGCTTCTTCTTGATGTCCTTCGGGCTCGGCTGCCGGCCACCCTTGCCTTCACCGTCGATCCATTTCGACAGGTCGCCCTTGGTGCGCTCATTGAGACGCGAATCGATCCATTCGTCACCATCGCGCAGCCGCTCGTCGATCCACGCATAGAGGGTCTCGTCCGGGTTGGCCTGCACTTCGGCGCTGCCGTTCGGCGGCTTGCCCTGCTCCTTGAGCCAATCGCGCAACCGATACCGCGCGTTGCCGCCGAGCTGGATGTCGGTGCCGCGGCCGGCCATGTTGGTGGCGATCGTCACCGTGCCGGGAACGCCCGCCTGCGCGATGATGTGGGCTTCCTGCTCGTGATAGCGCGCGTTCAGCACCTGGTGCGGGATGGGATCGCCGCTGTTCTTGCGGGCGACCTCCTCGAGGAAGCCGCCGATCTCGATCAGCTGCGCCTTGAGCTCGTCTTCCTTGCCGTCTTTCAGCTTGTCGGCCTGCTTCGTGAGGTACTGGCCGAGCTCGCGAATGTACTTGCGGTCCTTCAGCAGCGCCGAGAGCTGCTCCGACTTTTCGATCGACGTGGTGCCGACCAGGATCGGCTGGCCGCGCCGGCGGCAATCGGCGATCTCGGCGATGATGGCGCGCGATTTCTCCTTGAACGTGCGATAGACCTCGTCGTGCTCATCGGTGCGGTCGACCGGCATGTTGGTCGGGATCTCGAGCACCTCCAGCCCGTAGATGTCCATGAACTCGTTGGCTTCGGTCGCGGCCGTGCCGGTCATGCCGGCGAGCTTCTGGTAAAGCCTGAAGTAGTTCTGGAAGGTGATCGAGGCGAGCGTTTGGTTCTCGGGCTGGATGGTGACGTGCTCCTTGGCTTCCAGCGCCTGGTGCAGTCCTTCCGAGTAGCGCCGCCCGTGCATGATGCGGCCGGTGAACTCGTCGATGATCAGGACCTCGCCGCCCTTGACGATGTAGTCGCGGTCGCGCTGGAACAGCTTGTGCGCCTTGAGCGCCTGGTTGGCGTGATGGACGACCGTGACGTTTTCGATGTCGTAGAGTTGCGTGCCGCTCTTGAGGAGGTTGCGCTCCTTCAGCAGGTCCTCGATGCGCTCGTTGCCGGCTTCCGTGAAGGACACCTGGCGCTGCTTCTCGTCGAGCTCGTAGAGCCCGTTGGTCTTGAGCAGCTCCTTCAACCCTTCCTTGCCATGGGTTGCGATGAGCTCCTTCTCGATCTTGTCGCCCTCCGCCACCAGCTGCTTCATCAGCTCGTCGACGCCGACGTAGAGCTCGGCGCGGTCCTCGATCGGGCCCGAGATGATCAACGGCGTGCGCGCCTCGTCGATCAGGATCGAGTCGACCTCGTCGACGATGGAGAAGCAGTGCCCGCGCTGCACCATCTCCGGCGCGCGCATCTTCATGTTGTCGCGCAGGTAGTCGAAGCCCAGCTCGTTGTTGGTGCCGTAGGTGACGTCGCAGGCATACTGCTCTCGGCGCTGATCGTCATCGAGCTCGTGCACGATGCAGCCCACGGTGAGGCCCAGGAACTTGTAGATGACGCCCATCCACTCGGCGTCGCGCTTGGCCAGATAGTCATTGACGGTGACGACATGAACGCCGCGCCCCGTCAGCGCGTTGAGATAGACCGCAAGCGTGGCGACCAGCGTCTTGCCCTCACCGGTCTTCATCTCGGCGATCTTGCCCTGGTGCAGCACCATGCCGCCGATCAGCTGCACGTCGAAATGGCGCTGGCCCAGGCTGCGCTTGGCGGCCTCGCGCACGGTGGCGAAGGCTGGAACGATGAGATCGTCGAGGGAGACACCGTCGGCGACCTGCCGGCGGAACTCGTCCGTGCGTGCCCTCAGCTCGGCGTCGGAAAGCCGCTCCATCTCCGGCTCGAGCGCATTGATCGCCTCGACCTTGGGCTTGTAGCCTTTGACCCTGCGGTCGTTGGAGCTGCCGAAGACCTTGGCCGCAATCGTGCCGATAGACAGCATGCGTACGGTTCCTCACATCCTCGCGTCATGGGTGGGGCGAACAGGCGAGCAAGTTTCGCAAAAACCTGTTATCGCGGTCGCCATCCCTCGAGCCGAACCAGGGCGGGCGCCCGCAAAGCCTCAACTCGGTGCAGGAGTAGCGTGAACCCGCGCGAACAAGCGCTCTCCGGCCCCGCCAAGCACGCATTTCACATAAGGAGCACCACACCCCTTGTCAACGAAGGACGGCCCCCTGGCTACACCTGCGCCACAATTCACCCAATGAAGCAATCGTAACTTGGCTTCGGGCCACGGCCGACGCTATCAAACACCCCGTCGGGCATCGACTTTCGTCTCCGAAAACCGGTGCTAAGGAACCAAATTCCGCGTGAGCATAAGCCGTCGCCTCCTGGCCGTTGCCGTGGCGCTCGCCGTCCTCGGCGGCTTCACCGCCGGTGCCCAGGAGGTCCCTGTCGCCAAGGTCAACGGCCGGATCATCACGGAAGGCGACATGAAGCTCGCCGAGGCGGAGATCGGCAGCGATCTCGGCACGCTGCCCGACGCCACCCGCCGGCGCGTGCTGCTCGAGTTCCTGATCGAGAACCAGCTCTTCGCCGACGCCGCCGAAAGCCAGGGACTGGGCACGGGCGCGGGCTACGACGAGCGCATGCAGTATTGGCGGCGCCGCTCCCTGCGCGACCTTTATTTCGACAAGACCGTGCGCGACGCCGTCAATGACGCGGATGCACGGAAATTCTACGAGACCCAGGCGGGCGCGGTGAGACCCGAGGAAGAGGTGCGCGCCCGCCACATCCTGGTGGAGAGCCAGGAGAAGGCGCGCGAGCTGTTCGAGAAGATCGCCCATGGGGCCGACTTCGCCGGGCTCGCCAGGCAGCATTCCGAGGACCCGGGCTCCAAGGACCAGGGCGGGGAGCTCGGCTTTTTCGCCCGGGGCCAGATGGTGCCCCAGTTCGAGGAGGCCGCCTTCAAATTGAAGCGGGGCGAGGTCAGCGAGCCGTTCGAGACCCATCTCGGGTGGCATCTTGTCAAGGTCGACGAGCGGCGCCAGCGGCCGGCTCCGGCCTTCGAGACGGTCAAGGACCGCGTGGTGGCGGCCATGATCCACCAGAAGGCCCAGCAGATCGTCACCGACTTGAGGGGAAAGGCACAGATCGAGTACATCGATCCGGAGATCAGAAGATCGATGCAGGGTGAGCGGCCCGCTGCACCGCCGACGCGATAAGGCGGAACCAGACGGCTCCAGCCCAAGGCACACGCTTGAAACATAAGGAGAGGTCGTCATGGCCAAGGCGGCCACCAAGGCATCGCCGTTCGCGCCGGCAGACCTTCCTGACATGCCGATCGTGCCGGGCGTCAAGCTCGCCGCGTGCCAAGCGGGCATCCGCTATCAGAACCGCACCGACCTGATGATGGCCGTGCTCGATCCCGGCACAACCGCAGCGGGCGTCCTCACGCGCTCCAAGACCTGCTCGGCGCCCGTCTTGTGGTGCCGCGAGAATCTAAGGGGAGGCCAGGCGCGGGCCTTGGTCGTCAACTCCGGCAACGCCAACGCCTTCACCGGCAAGCGCGGCAGCGAGGCTGCGCGCATCACGGCCGAGGCCGCCGCCAAGGCCGTCGGCTGCCGCCCCGACGAGGTCTACATCTCTTCCACGGGTGTGATCGGCGAGCCGCTCGACGCCAGCAAGTTCGCCCACCTGCTCGGCGATCTCGCCGGCAGCGCCAGCGCCGATGCGTGGCACGACGCGGCCCGGGCCATCATGACCACGGACACGTTTCCCAAGCTCGCCACGCGCAAGGTCG
>DATEVP010000385.1:0-17204 GCA_035258465.1 Hyphomicrobiaceae bacterium | reverse complement strand
TCGTCCGCCTCGCGGCCGCCAAGTCCGAGCGCCGCAGCAAGCGTGGAGATGAACCCCCCCTTCTCCTCGGGCTCAGCCTTGGCGTCATCCGTGGCGTCAGCCTGCTGCTCGCGCACCCTCGACTGGGCAAGCTCCAGGATGCGCCGGGTGGAAAGGCCGCTGAACTCCTCGAAGAACTGCGGGCCGAAATAGAGGGTCGGGTCGGCGACATCACCGCCGTCCAGAGACAGGCGCTTGGCAATGATCAGGCGCGCCTCCTCGGCGGAACGCGCCTCGACGAGGCGCACGGGGCCCGACTTCTCGATGCGATCGATATAGGACTGCGCCAGCACCTCGCGCGCCTTGCCGTAGAAATCGGCGAGGCAGGAAATCAGCACGATGGAGGTCGGCACGCGATTGGCGACTTGGATGAGGTCGCGCACGGCTTTCTGGAAGCGCTCCTCGGCGTTTTCGAAGAAGCGCAGGTCCTCGACCTGGTCGATGCAGAAGACGAGGGCGGCCCGATCGACCGTCCATATCAGGCGACCGAGCGACTCGATGATCTCGAAGGCGCGCCCTTCGCCGGTATTGGGATCGAGCGCTGCCACGCCCACCTGCGCCAGCTCGGTCAGCTGCCGGCCATAGAGGTACTGGCGCACGCGCTGGTCGATGCGGGGGTCGGAGCGCTGCAGATAGAGCAGCGCGCGCACGATGTTGATGTCGAGGCTCTGCCCGGCAAACTTGGGCGCGGCGACGATGTCGTCGGCAAGCCCCAGCACCATCTTGGCGAGCTGCGCGTCGTCGAGCTTGGCGTCCCGCAGCTTCTCGAGCTTGGCGGGCGCGAGCACGGACTTGTCGGCCACCAGCCGATTGGTGAGACGGGCCAGCGCGCTTTCGCCGCCGCCGTCGGGATCGTAGGGCTTCTCCAGCGAGTTGATCAGCCGGCGCAGGTAGTAGTCGGCGTAGTTGGCCACGTCCGGCGTCATCTGCGCGTAGCCGAAATAGGCCTTGCCGGCGCGGTGCGCCGAGGTGCGCAGGGCCCGGATCAGGTGAGTCTTGCCGGCGCCGGATTGGCCGTGAAACAACAGAATGCGCGCCTGGCCGGAGGACGTTTCCGAAACGGCACCGAGCAGCTCGCCGAACCTGCGGCGCGCATGCGCATGGATCGCCTCGACGTCGACTGGATCGGCGCGCCAGAGGTCGTCCTCCCAGGTGATGCTGTGCTCGAACGCCGCGCACAGCCGATCGCCCTGCGACGCAACTTGAACCTCGAGCCCCATGAGACCTCAATCCGGCTTGTGCGTGCGGGCCCGCGGCATCAGCCGTCGACCCGGATGAAGTGAAACACGGCGTTCTTGTAGATCAGCGCCGATTCCTGCAGGTCCTTGGCGCACTCGTCGTCCTTGAGGTCGGCATTGGCGAGCACCACGTGGCCCGCGCGGTGGGCCTCCGCCAGCATGCATTTGAACTCGATCTCGGAGAGGCCCCAGTCGGGGCGGCCATCGCGAATGTGATGCCACACATGCGAGATGTAGGCCTTGCGATCCCCTTGCCATCCTTGCGCGCGGCCGGCGGCGTGGCGGCGCACCTCCTGAGCGAAGCCGGCAAGGTCCGGGCGCGCGGCAACCTCGGCCGGTCTCTCGACGGGGACCGGCACGGGCCGCGGTCGCGCCAAGGTTGGAGCAGCCGGCTTGCGCTTCGGCTCGGGAGCGGGAGGCTCGCTCTCCTCGATGAAGCGTCGCAGCAGCGCAAGTCGCAAAGTCTCGTGGTCGGTTTGCGCGGCGTCCGCATGCTCGGCGGCGAGCGCAGCCACCAGGCGCCGGTCCGTTCCGAAATCGCGAGGCCGGCGCGAAAGCTGTCCCGCCAGCAGCCGTCCGGCCTTGGCGGAAAGCCCGAGCTTGCCGGCCAACCCGGCCTGCACCTTGTTGCCGAAGGCGCGCTCCAGGGCGACAGCAGCCAGCGCCGAGCGCAGCCGCGACGCCGTCGGCACGCCTTTGATCCTGAGATTGTAGGCCTGCTGCAAGACGGCCGCCCGCAGTCCTTCCGGCGTCGCCAGCGCCTTGAGCCGCTTGGCCCCTTCGCGCTCGAGGCCGAGCGCCTTGGCGACCAGCCGCACGTCGCGCACGTCGCCCCATGAGCGCGGCAGACTGCCTTTGAGGCCGAGAAAGATGGCGGCCCGGGCGACCCCGGCCTCGGTGGCTGCGATGCGGCCGGCCTTGCTCGCAATCAGACCGGCATCGGCGAGCGCCGCAACCTCGCGCTCGATCAGCGCCCGCCAGTGGCCGGCGGGAAGCCGATGCGCGGCAAGCGGCGCCAGGTCGCCGACAAGCTCCGCTTTCGATACGCCATCGCTGGCACTGGCGATGCGCACCAGCAGAATCGCGCGCACGCGATCGATGTCGAATGCACCCGTCGAGACCGGTTTTTCGAGGACGGCGGCCTTCATGGCCCAGAGCCTCCCTGCACACCAAGGCAGCGCCTGCGCCGCATGGCACAGACGTGAAGTCGCGGCAGCCGCCGGACGCGCGAATCACCGGAGGTTTCGAATGCATTCTGTAGAATTCGCGCCGGGACGCCAAGTGGATAGCCGGCGCGGCATTTGCATTTATCGAGTTGTATCAACTCGGCTTGACGATTGCCCCCGTTGCCGCTTCAGACGCAGGCCGTGGCCAGCGATGACCACACCCGTTCGCCCAACTAGCGTCGCATTTGCGGTATCGGATCATGCACGGGAAACAGGGCACGCCGATAAAACCTCCTGCCGTTGCGGCGCTTGGGCGCTCGTGGGGAACGGAAGAGGCACAATCCAATCCGTCGTGCGGGCCCTGCGATCCGGCCTACCCGAATCGTCCGCAGCGTTAACGGGCGGTTAAATGGTTAGCGCCATGCTTGGGTGGATCCTACCCAACGGCGGGAGTAGCGTATGTATCGCGTTGTGTTGCCTGCATGCATGTCGTTGCTGCTTGTCGGCTGCGGCATGGCGTCGTCCTCGCTGACCGCCGGCTTTGCCGACTCCGGCCAGCCGACGAGCGCAATCACCCCTCGATCCAACCAGCGCACCGCCAGCGCCGACACCCCCACCGCCAGCACGGCGCGCGTGGGCGAGCGCCATGCCAAGCTCGACGACAAGGCGCCGAAGGGCACCTTCGAGAGGGCACCGGCCGGCGCTTTGGCCGACCGGGACTACAACCACACGAGCCTCGATGCGGACAAGGCACGCGACCTGATCAACGCCTACCGCAAGAGCAAGGGCTTGAAGCCGCTGAAGCTAGACGCCACGCTCACCGAGGCGGCCAAGAACCATTCGCGTGACCTCGCCAAGTGGGACCGCATCTCGCACTATGGCTCGGACGGGTCCAATCCCTGGGACCGCGTCAAACGCGTGGGCTACCCGGCCAAGCTCGCCGCGGAGAACGTCGGCACCGGGCAGGTTACCATCGACGAGGTGATGAAGGGCTGGCAGTCGAGCCCGGGCCACAACAAGAACCTGCTGCTCACGGATGCGGAGCATATGGGCATCGCGCTCGTGCAGGATCCGCGCACCGAGTTCAAGACGTTCTGGACGCTGGTGATCGGCTCACCGCTCTGAAGGGTGCGTTGACGGGCGTCATGCCCGCCAAGCGAAGCGTTGAGCGGGCATCCAGCGGCGTACGCCGACGTGCAGAGTCGGGTTAGATTCCCGCTTCCGCTGACGCTCCGCGGGAATGACGGTTGTTGCGCGTAGAACCTTCGTGGCGGGCGTCACTCGCCCAGCCTCGCCTCGAGCTTCTGCCGCACCATCTCCGCCACGCCGGCCCAGGCCCAGCTGCGCCCCGCATCGCCCTTGAGGCTATGCAAGGTCGAGAAAAACTCGGCCACGTCGGCTGCCCAAACGCCGTGCCGGCCTTCGAGCACGGCAACCATGGCCTCGACCTCGCCCGGCGTGGGCGTCGCGTCCTCCTGGAAGTGCCAACCCGATGTCATCTTTGCGTCCCCGGCAAATGCTAAGCGCCGGGAAGCAAGATCGAAGCCACGGGCGCCGCCGGGATATCGCGCCGTGCGCTTCGGTTAATGGCGCCGGTGGGAGGAGGCCCGATGCCGGCTGATTTGGCTGCAAAGCCTCGATGCGCTAGCCTGCGCGGATGGTGGAGATGCGTCCCATGAGACGTGGGGTTTACCAGTTCCTCGCTGCCGGCATCTTAGCGCTATGCGCCCCAGCGGTGCTCTCCGGACCGGTTCGGGCGCAGGCAGAGCGCGGAGGCACGCCTGAGGCCGCCGCACCCGATGGCACGGCACGGGGCAACGTCGCTCCTTCGCCGCAGCAAGGACCGGAGCAGCCGGCGCCGGAAAGCGATATCCAGGCCGGGCCGGAGGAGCCCGGCATGCAGCACGGCTGCCCCGATCAGCGGCGACCGCTGCAGCTCATCGTCTAACGCCGGCGGTTTTGCTCACTGCGGGGACTTGGCGGCGGCAGCTTTTTGCTTGGCGGCCTTGGCGGCGGGTGCCGCTTTCTGGGCAACCGTTCCCTTCTTCTTGCGCTTGGCAACGGCACGGCGACGGCCCGTGCCGCACGCATATGAGATGACTGCCTGACGCATGGTCATGGGGCCCTTGGCGTCTTCGGCGACTGGGAGCTTATCGAGGCTCGGCGAGCCCAGCAGCTCCTTCCACTTGTAGGTCTGGAAGCCATGCTCCAGCAGGTTGGCGGCGCGTGCCGTGCGCTCGCCACCGGTGGCCTCGCCCAGGACCACGGCGATCAGCTTGCGCCCGTCGCGGGTGGCGCTGGCGACCACGTTGAACCCGCTGTCGCAGATGAAACCAGTCTTCAGGCCGTCGGCGCCTTCGTAGTTGGTGAGCAGGCTGTTGTGGGTGCGCAAGCGACGCTTGCCGAGGCGCATATCGACCATCGACCACAGGTGCGCATACTGCGGGTGGTCGCGCACGACGGCGGTGGCGAGCTTGGCCAGATCGCGCGCGGTCGTGACCTGCTCGGGCGCGGGCAGCCCGTTGGGGTTGGCAAACCTGGTGCGCGTCATGCCGAGACGGGCCGCCGTCGCGTTCATGCGCTCGACGAACGCATCGTGCGTGCCCGCGATGGCTTCCGCGAGCATCACCGCAACATCGTTGGCCGATTTGAGGATCAGGGCCTGCAGGGCAGTGTCGACCGCCATCTCGGTGCCCACCCCAAGCCCGACCTTGCTGGGCGCCTGGCTGTGGGCGAGCTCCGAGCAGGGGATCTTCTGCTCGAGGGTGAGCTTGCCCTCCTTGATCGCCTCGAAGGCGATGTAGGCCGTCATGATCTTGGTGAGCGACGCCGGGTGCCACTGATTGTCCGGATCCTCGGCGTAAAGCACCCGGCCGTCGGCTGCGTCGAACAGTAGCGTCGGCCCCGCAGAAGCCGGCAACGCCATCGCCACCGCAACGGCCGTCGCCACCGCTTTCTTGCATCGCGCCAGCATGCATCCCTCTGATGGTCGCTGCGAACGCCACCGCCATGACCGGCTTATGCGGCAGTTTTGCGGTTGTGACCACAAAGCCGCGAGCCACGTCTTGGATTTAGCATGCACCCGTGCCCGAGAAAGCTCAACCGCTCTCGGGCGCAGCGCGACGCGCTCAGTTGGCTTTTGCGGTGGACTTCGTCGCGGCCGCAGGCTGGGCCGTCGCATCGGGCTTGAAAAAGACGTCGACTCGCATGCCCGGAAGCAGCACCGGCTGTCCCTCGAGTTCGATCAGGACTTCGAGCACATCGACATCCGTCGGCTTGCGCGGCCCGCGCTGGCCGAGCCTGCTCGGCCCGAGCGCCTGCGCAAGGGAGACCACCTTGCCCTCGAAGTCCTTGCCGGCGAATGCATCGGAGCGCACGATCGCCGCTTGGCCGGCGCGCACCTTGCCCACATCGCGCTCCTCGATCTCGGACCTGACGCGCAGCGAGGAGAGATCCCCGATCGTCACCAGCGCCGCTTCCGGCGAGGGCACGGCGGTCTCGCCGATCTTGGCGCTGACCTGCAGGACCGTGCCGTTCGACGGCGCCCTGATGCGCGCGCGCTGCAGCGCCGCCTCGGCCAGGGACAGCTCTGCGCGCGCCGCCGCCAGCGCCGCCTCTTGCCGGCTCGGCGCGGGCAGCCCGTCGGCGGCCAGGGCCTTGCGCAAGGTAATGCGCGACTGATCGAGCCGTTCGCGCGCCTTGGTCACGGCGTCACGGGCCTTTTGCACATCGGCAGCCGTTCCCGATCCGCTGCGGCGCGCCTTGAGCACCCGGTCGAGCTCGTCACGCAGGTTCGCGAGCTGCCGCTCCGCGTTCGCCACGCTGTCCTCGCCGGAACGGCGATCCTGGCCGAGCCTGCCGCCGGCATCGGCGTTGTCGCGATCGCGCTTGCGCACGGCCGCCTCCATTGCGGCGGCGTGCACGCGTGCCAGCAGCTCCTCGTCATCGAGGGCCACCATCAGATCGCCGGCCGACACCTTGTCGTTGAGCGACACCAGCACATCGGCTATGCGCCCGGGCGCTTGCGCCGTAACGCGCACCTCCCCGCCCGTCGGCTCGACACGGCCGGGCGCCGAGGCAGCCCACAAGGGCTTCGAGGCGGCGGGCGGCTGCTTGGCCACGCCGTCGACCTTGGCATCGGCTTGGGTGACCTCGGCGTTCCGCGTACTCAGCGTCTTCGGCACGTAGTAGCCGACGCCGAGTGCCAGGAGTGCCGCCACGATCAGCATGCTCAGACTGGAATCACCCTTACGCATTGGCTTTCCGCTTCCTGTTGCGCGCCAGCTCGTGAACCGTCTCGACGCCTTCGGTGCGGCGCTCCTCGCCGACGATCAGGCCGTCCTCGATGCGCAGGACCCGGTTCGCAAACGGAACGGTCCTGGGATCGTGGGTGACGGCAAGCACGGCACGGCTCTTGTCCCTGGCGATTTCCGATAACAACTGCATGACCGCCAGCCCGTTCTCGCTGTCGAGCGCGGCGGTCGGTTCGTCGGCCAGCATGACGGCGGGCGCGCCCACGAGCGCACGGGCGACCGCCACGCGCTGCTGCTCTCCGCCGCTCATGTTGGCCGGATAGGACTTCAGCTTGTGGCGCAGCCCGACCTGTTGCAGCGCCCGCTGCGCGCGCACGATCGCCTCCGAGCCGCGCTGGTGGCGCACATCGAGCGCGACGCGGACGTTCTCCTCGGCCGTGAGCGTGGGGAAGAGGTTGTAGGACTGAAAGATGAAGCCGACGTGCTTGCGGCGCAGCACGGCCAGCTGCTCGGGGTTCAGGCCCGCGGTCGGCTGCCCGGCCACAAAAAGGCTGCCCTGGGTCGGCGTCAGGATACAGCCCAGGATCGACAGGAGCGTGGTCTTGCCGCTCCCCGACGGCCCCATCAGCAGCGTCAGCTCGCCGGCATTGAGCGAAAGGCTGACGCCTTTCAGCGCGCGCACCTTGCCGGCGCCGTGCCCCAGCTCCTTGACGATGTCGCGCGCCTCGAGGACGACGTTGCTCGTTTGCGTCGCCGGCATGGTCATGGCTTGCGCTGGCATCGTCATCGGTTGAACACCATGGCCGGATCGATCCTCATCACCTTGCCGATGGCCGACAGCGCCGAGATGGCGCACATGGCGACAGTCAAGGCGAGCAGCAGCGCGGCGAGCGCCGGTGTCATGACGATCGGCAAGGCCGTGTGCTCGCTCAGATAGACGATGGTGAGGGCGATCGTCATCCCCAGCATGTACCCGAGCACCGCGGCCAATCCCGCCTGGGTCAGAATGACTTTGTGGATGTAGCCCGAGGAGGAACCAAGCGCGCGCAGGGTTGCGAACTCGTTCAAGTGGTCCTTGGTGCTGGAATAGAGCGTCTGGGCGACGATCACCGTGCCGACCACGAGGCCGAGGATGGCCCCGCCGATCAGCGCCACGCCGGCGCCGGTCGCAAACAGCCAATGGTCGAGGCTGCGCTGGCGGAACTCGTCCCTGGTCAGCACCTCGCTGTCGGGCACTTTCTGGCTGATCTGCCGGCGCACAACTTCGATGTCTGCACCGGGCTCGAGCTTCGCCAAAACATATGTGATCTTGTCGACCGGCATATCGAGCAGACTTCGCGCCCGGCTGAGGGTGGTGAAGATGTAGGGCGTCACCGTGAAGGAGCGGATGCCCTCGGTCAGACCCGTAATGCGCACGCGGGACGCCCCGACTTGCGCAGTGTCGCCGACCCCATTCACGCCGAGCTCGGCAAGGTAGGTCTTGTCGATCATTACGGCATCGCGCGCACCCAGGCCTGAGACGTCACCCTCGATGACGTTCCAGGGGCGCAGGCCGTTATCCTCGGCCTCGGCGCCGATCACGACCACCAGCGTCGATCCGCCAGTCGGCTTGCGCCAGTCGGTGAACGAAGTGATGAGAGGAATGGCTTTGGCTACTCCCGGCGTCGACAGCGCGGCGAATTTCTCGCGCGCAGGGATCGGCTGGGCCTCCTCGAAGTTCTTCGTACCATAGGCCATGACCCAAAGATCGCCGTCGGCCTGTTCGATCATCGAGATGATCATGGTGCGGGCGCCCAGGTAGAGACCGAGCTGAACGGCCACCAGCACAATGGAAAACAGGATGCCGACCAGCGTCACGACGAGCCGGATGCGGTCATAGAAAAGATTGCGGAATGCCAGGGTAAAGGTCATCGAGACGCGAGACACCTCTCGGGTTTCACTTCGGCGCGCTGCCGACGGGAAATTCTCGCTGCCGGCCCCGCATCGATGGCGGAGGCGCGCAGCTCTTCTGGTGGCGCGGACCCACGGCCGTTGCCCGCTCGCGAGCCCGGCAGCCGACAGTGCCGATGCTTATATAGGGCTTCGCACCCGATCTGGCGACTGTCCGCCAAAGGAGTAAAGCGGGATTGACCGTGGCGCCCACGTCTGACGCTCGCCCGTGCCGCAATCTCGCCGCATATCGGTTGCATGTCGCCCGCAGCTTAGCACGAAACCGCTGCAAGGAGGGTTTAACTCCATGTATTGGCTCAAATTTCATCGCTTCGGCGCGGCCATCGGCGCGCTCGTGGCGCTCGCTCTGATGGCTCCAGCGGGCGAGGCGCAAGGTCCGGCGCGCGGCGTGGCGGGCCTCTGGATCGACCATACCGGGCAGGGCGCCGTCGAGATCGTTGCCTGCGGGGAGCGCATGTGCGGCCGCGTCGTTTGGCTCAAGGATCCCGCGCACAAGTCCAAGAGCGGCAGGCTGATCTGCGGCACCCAGATCCTCGGTGACCTGCGGCCGCGGCAAAACAACACGTGGGAATCGGGCTGGATCTACAATCCCGAGGACGAGGAGCGCTTCAGCGCCGAGATCAAGCTGAAGAACGAGAACACGCTGCTGGTCACCGGCTATCTCGGCATAAAGTTCCTGGGCGAGACCTACACGTGGAAGCGCGCCACGACGAACCTGGAGCGCTGCGCGGGAAAGCAGGCGATCTAGCCCCGGCGATTGCCGCAGCGGGTTCATTCCGCGACGACGCCCCTGCCGAGGCGGCGGTCGGCTTCGCCCTTGGCCGCGATGCGGGTCTCGAGCCAGCTCACGAATCTCTCGGTGCGCTCGGCCACGATGTGGCGCTGCTGGTCGAGCGTGACCATGTGATAGCTGTTGTCGAGAACGAGCGTCTCGACGAGCCCACCCAGGTGGGTCTGCAGGTACTGGGCATTCTCCAAGCTCGCCATATCGTCGTCGCGCGGGTGCACGATGAAGGCGGGCTGGCGCACCTGATCGAGGCCGCGCTTGACCACGGAGACCAGCACATTGAAATTGGCGAACGAGCGCATCGGCGTATTGAAGACGCCCGCTTGCCCGGAGTCGCCGCTCTGCATGCTGGAGACAACCAGCGCGCGCACGCGCTCGTCCTTCAGCCCGTAGGGCTCACGCTCGGCTAGGTCGAACTCCAGCTTGATCGGAAGCGGGCGGACATAGTGCAGAGCTCGCGAATACCAGGGCATCGACCAGCCGTCGAGCCTCAACGTCGGGGCGAGGAGCAAGAGGCCGTGCACGCTCTCGGGGCGGTTGCGCGCGAGATGAATGGCGAGAATGCCGCCCATCGACAGGCCGCCGGCAACGATGGTGTCGCAGCGCTCGCGCAACAGATCGTGCGCCGCCTCCACGCTCGCGTACCACTCCCGCCAGGTCGAGCGGCGCAGCTCTTCGGGAGTGCCGCAATGGCCCGCGAGCTGGCAGCAATAGACCGTGTGGCCGGCGCGGGCGAGCGTCTGGGCGATGAACCGCAGCTCGATCGGCGTGCCGCCAAGGCCGTGGATCAGCAGCACGCCCAGGCGGCCACCCGGGACAAACATGGTACGATCCTGCAGCTGGTCATTTTCTCGGTCATTCATCGGGTTATCTACACCAATTCATGTTCGTTGCGATCATTTGGGCAGCCTTCACAGGTTCCCGGGCCAGGGCCATCGCTTGTCGCACCTGGCAAATCCGCCGCTCCGGTCTCGGCGAGGATGTCGAGGTATCGGGAGAGCTACGCCGAAGCGGAAACACGCGAGCTGCGTGCTGGTTCCGCTCTCCCCGATGCGGAGTGGTTGAAGCCGTCCAAACACCTACTTCGCTTGGCTGCTGACCCGTTGCATGACCCGGTCGAGCAGAGCCAGCCCCAAGTCCATCTCATGCTTGGTGATGTGCAGGCTCGGCGCCAGCGTCACCACGTTCTTGTAGTAGCCGCCGATGTCGAGCACGAGCCCATATGTCTCCCCGCCGACCTCCAGGTCGGCCTTCAGCGCCTCGTCCACCATGCGGTCGACGATGGCCTTCGATGGCGTGAAGCTGTCGTGCGGCTCGCAGATTTCCATGCGCAGGGCCATCCCCAGACCGTCGACGTCGCCCACGATCTTGTGGCGGCGCTTGAGGTCCTGGAGCCCATCGAGCAGGTAGGCGCCCTTCTCCATCACCATGCTCTCGTAGTCGGTCTCGCCCATCATCCGCATGGCTTCCAGCGCCACGGCGGTGCCCATGGGATTGGCGTTGAAGGTCGAGTGCGTGGAGCCCGGCGGGAAGATGGTGGGATTGATGAGTTCCTCTTTCGCCCAGATGCCAGCCAGCGGATTGAGGCCGTTGGTGATCGCCTTGCCGAACACGACGATGTCGGGCGTGACGCCGAAGTGCTCGATCGACCACAACTTGCCGGTGCGGTAGAAACCCATCTGGATCTCGTCGACGACGAGCAGGATGCCGTGCTTGTCCAAAACCTTCTTCAGCTCGATGAAGAAGTTCTTGGGCGGGATCACATAGCCGCCGGTGCCCTGGATCGGCTCGACGTAGAAGGCGGCAAATTCGGCCTGCCCCGCCTTGGGGTCCCAAACGCCGTTGTACTCGCTCTCGAACAGGCGCTCGAACTGCTTGACGCAGTGGAGGCCGTATTCCTCCTTGCTCATGCCCTTGGGCCCGCGGAAGTGATACGGGAAGGGCACGAAGTGGGCGCGATCGCCGAAGTGGCCGAAACGGCGGCGATAGCGATAGGACGAGGTAATCGCCGAGGCGCCGAGCGTGCGGCCGTGATAGCCGCCCTCGAAAGCGAACATCAGGCTCTTGCCGCTCTTGGCGTTGCGCACGAGCTTGAGGCTGTCCTCCACCGCCTGGCTGCCGCCGACGTTGAAGTGGACGCGGCCCTTGGCGCCGAACCTCTGCTCCGCGCCCTGGGCGATGAGGGCGGCAAGCTCGATCTTTTCGCGATGCAGATATTGGCTGGCCACCTGCGGTAAGCGGTCGAGCTGGCGACGCACGGCGTTGTTCAGGCGCTCGTTGCGGTAGCCGAAATTGACGGCCGAATACCACATCTGCAGGTCGAGGTAGGGGCGCCCCTGCAGGTCGTAGAGGAACGAGCCCTCGCACTCCTCGAAGATCTTGGGCGGGTCGGTGTAGTGCACCGTGTCGCCGTGCGAACAGTATTGGGCCTCGAGCGCGAGCAGCTCCGCCTCACTCAACGGCGCGTCATGCGGCTCAGGACGCGGGACACGGGCGACTTTGGTCATGATTGCGGCACCGGCTTTCTACGAAAGGCAAGACATGGAGGCAGGGTTGAGACACCTGCGCTCCCGTTGATGGGACAGACCGCGGTCGTTGCTGGTCATCGAGAAGCAAAATCCCGCGATCAATTGCCGGCTCGATCGCCGGCCCAAACCCCGGCTGGATCGGAGCGCCGGCCGCTGCGCAGCCACCATCCAAACTTCTCGGTCACGTCGACGAAGTCGCCGAACGCGTAGTGCGGCGTGCCGCTGGCGCGGCAGAGATCGAGCAGCGTTCCCTTGGCAAAGACCAGGTCGGCGCGGCCGGAGATGCAGAAATCCGAACGCCCGTCGCCAATGACGACCTTGACGGAGGATGAATGGGGCTCGGTGAAGGCGCACTTGCAGTTGCCCGCCAGCGCCCGGCAGTCGCTGCGGGCGGAAGGAAACGTCACGCGCCAGCGGCCGGCGCCGAGCGGCTCGAGATGGTTGGCATAGAACGGGATCTCGAGCCCGGCGTTGCGCAGGACCCGCTCGATGACGAAGTCGAACCCATCGGACACGATGGTCATGCCGACGCCGTTGCGCTCGCATTGGTCGACGAAGGAGGCAAATCCCGGGTCGATGCGCAGCTGGGAGAGGGCGTCCAGGACCTCGGGCGGGCTCGCCTCGAGCAGCGCCACCTGCCGCGTCATGCACTCGCGCGAGCCGATCCGCCCGGCCTGCCAGTCCTTCTCGACCTCCTGCCAAGACGGGTCGGCAAACCGCTCGAGCAGGAAGTCGGTGACGTCACACGGGATGATCGTCCCGTCGAAATCGACGAAGGCGTGGCACTTCACACGCGTACGCGACACGTTCAAGGAACCCGTTGATAGAATTGCTGCACCGAAGGGGCCGGCTGGCCCGGATCGGCGGCCTGTTTAGCTTCCAATGTCGTCGAAGCCAATGGGTTTCATTCACGTTTGCGTCAACCATGCATCCATCGGTTGTATCGATGGATGCAGTTCTTACACGCACGAGTTGGTTTTCGCCCTTAAAACGCTGACAATATTGGGTTCGAGCTGGGACGCTTACGGCTCTGGCCAGGACACATGGCCGCAGCAGTCGCGTTAGTCCAGACGCGGATTGACTCTCGTTCACTTGCGCCGAGACTCGGCCAGAGCGACGGCGACGTATCCGACCGTGGCCGCCAGCAGGCCAAGCAGGTAGGGCGCCGTCAGGTTGAAGCCGTACTTGCCAACCGCCCAAACCAGCATCCCTGCCAAGACCGATGTGTAGGCGCTCGCCGGTCCGCCGAACCGCGTAAAGAGAGCGAAGAGCGCCGTCACGAATACGCCGGCGCTACCGAAGGCCGAGGCCGTCTCCACCAGGTCGTGGATGCGCTGCGAGCTGACCGAAATGAGATAAGCGACAACGCAGAGCCCCATCACCGTCATGCGCACGGCCCACAGCTTGCCGTGCTCGGAGATGTCGGGAACGAGGCGCACCACGATATTGTGCGACACCTGCGAGGCCGGCGCGTGCAAGGCCGAGTGGACCGCCGACAGGATGGCGGAAATGATCGCGCCGACGAAGGCCACATAGAGAACGCCGGGCAGCAGCGTCTCCGCCAGCCGCGGCACCATCTGCTCCGAATCGGCGATGGCCCCGGCAACTTGGGGGCCCACCAGCCCCAGGAACACGGGGATCAGGCCGACGGCGAGGTAAATGACGCCTCCGAGCACCGTGCCGGCTTTGGCAACTTCCTGCGTTCGCGCCCCCAGGAACCGGGAGATCAGCTCGACCGCCACAATGGTGCCGCAAATCGGGATGGCGAGCTGCTCCAGCGTGTCGAGCAGACCGGCTTCGAGGTGGAAGAGCTGCAGCCGCTCCGGCTCCACTTGCGCGAGGCCCGCAGATACCCCCCCGACCTGCGTAGCGACGATCGCGCCTAGAATGATCAGCCCCAGAACCACCGCCAGCCCCTGAATGAGGTCGGTGACCGCGTCCGCCAGCAGGCCACCGACCACCGAATAGGCAGCCACCAGGAAGGCGGCGAGGCTGATCGCTGCTGCCAGGCCGAGACCGGAATTGGCGCTCATCACCTGCCCGAAGGCCCGCACCTGCGCGGCCGCCCAGATGACCGAGCCGGGAAGCAGCATGATGACGACCAGCTTCTCCACGCCCGTCGAGTATCGCTGGCGAAAAAGATCGGCAAACGTCGTAAGCCCGCGCGTCCACAAGGCGCGGGCAAAGAACACCCCCACGATCACGATCGCGGACGCATAGCCGATCGGATCGACCAGCGCCCCCGTCAGCCCCTTCTCGTAGACGGCGCCGCCCGAGGCCACGATTGCCTCGGCACCGAAGTAGGTCGCAAACACGGAGAACGTGACGAGTGCGGTGCCCAATCGCCGGCCGGCGAGGATGTAGTCGGATTCGTTTGCCATGCGCCGGGACACCCAGGCGCCGATGGCAAATTGGATCAGGACATACGCAACGATGGCAAAAAGGATTCCATTCATCCGCTCCCCCATGCCGGCCGGCCAAGCTCACGTTGCATGCAAGACTGAGTGAGGGACTTACGCAACCGGCAACACGGATATGCTGCCGACGCGCAGACAACCCTTTGATATAAAATGCTAATCTGACCGCCTCACTGTGGCTCTTATGCCTATTCTAGCTTACGCTTGCGCAAAGTCTGCGTCAGTCCATATAGACCGGTGCCGCCATCGCCGGGTGTGTCGAGGTCTCCATTTGAGCACTTTCGTGAGCAAAACTTGCTACCCCTTCCGGCTCGCCGTCTCCAGTCTCACCGCACTCTCGGTTTTTCTCGCGCAGGTTCCGACCGCTGGGGCCGCCACCACCATTACGCGCGCCGAATACGAAGCCTGCCAGGCCCGCGACGAGCAGGGCTTCCGCTTCGCGGTCGAGTCGCTCACCAAGCGTGGCCTGGAGACTGGACTTGGCAACGTCGACTACAAGGCCATCGTCGGCGATGAGTGGCGCCGTGGAAATGTCGACGACGTCATCGACCGCCAAGTGGACCAGGCGATCAACGAGGTCCGCGAGGAATCTGGCTGGATGCAGCTGTGGCAGTCGCTCGCCTCCAAGGACAAGGCACAGGAGCTTGCCACCACCGCCGCCGAGCGCGTCTACCGGTCGGAGCCGATCAAGAGAGCCATCGAGGGTATGGCGACGGGGGTGGGCAAGGAGCTCGGGAAACGCATCGAGATCGCCACCATCGACACCGGCGGCCCTGCCATTGAGTGCATGCGTCTCTTCGTCGGGCCGCGCTATGGAACGATGATCGCGGGCATCGTGGCTACCGGTGCGGGCAGAGAATACGGCATCGATCCCGCCAAAGGCGGGGCGCAGGTCTCCACCGGCCAGGTGCTCATCGAAAGCACCGAGGGGATCGCCGGAACCGTGATGCTGGTCGTGCGCCGCCAGCTCTCCAACATGGCCTCCCGCATCGGGCAGCGCCTCGTCGGCTCGGTGCTGAGTCGTCTCGTCTCGGTGGTCGCGGGCGGTATCGGCGTCGCGCTCATCGCCAAGGACATCTGGGATTTCCGCTATGGCGTGCTGCCCATCGTCGCCACCGAGATGAAGTCGAAAGAGACCAAGGACAAGGTGCGCGAGGAAATCGCCAACTCGATTTCCGAGCAGATCAAAGATAGCGTGAAAGACATCGCCGAGAAGACGGCCGACCGGGTGGTGGAGATCTGGCTCGAGTTCCGCCGTGCCCACGCCAAGGTGGTCGAGCTCGCCGAGCGGCAGCCGGAATTCAAGCGCTTCCTGGAAACCGTCAAGGCTTCCGACTTGCCGCGCCTCGACGAAGTCGTCGGCATCGTGCTGACGAGCGAGGGCGAGGCCGGCCTCGGCAAGCGCCTCGAGAACGGCACGCTGCATCGCGCCGTGAGCGCGCTGCCCCCCGGCGCGATCGATATCGCCCGCGAGGCGCGGTCGTTGGAGACGGCTCTGCAATGGGAGGCCGTTGCTGGCGCGAGCCTGCCCAAGGTGGTCGAATACGAGATCCATCGCCGCGCCAAACCGGACGGTTTCACCAATGCCAGCCTGCAGCGACTGCTCGGCCTGCAGGACAAGGTGGCCATCACCAAGCTCGCGGCACTCTCGCCCGCCGCGCGCGCGCCGCTGTTCGATCTCGACGCCGGCGAGCTGAAATTGTTGGCGCGGGCGCTCGACGACAACCAGCTCGACAGCCTGTCACGCTATCTCACGGGCCTCGACAAGGCCCCCGCGCAGCGCGTCCTGCGCGCCGTTGCACAGACGCCCTCGCGCATGGCGGACCTGGCCAAGCCCCGGGTGCGCGAGGCGATCCTGGCGAGCAGCGATCAGGCGGCAGCCGTCGGCATGATGCTGCAGGCGAACAGCATGCCCGACCTCAACCAGTTGCTGGATCACGCCCGGCTCGTGTTCGACGGCCGAGTGAGTCCGCTCCTGCTGTGGGAAAAGCATCCGCTGTCGATCGTCGCGTCGGTAGTGGTCTTCCTCGTGCTGCTGGTGCTCTTGCGACGGCTCCTGTTCGGGACACGGCCCAAGATCGTCGTCCAGCAAGGAGCCGGCTATCGGGGCGGGGGCCGGCCCTGATGCAACTCCTCACCACGGACACGGCCGGCGAGCGGCCGATCGAGCGAGGAGAGATCGTCTATGCGGTCGCCATCAGCGGCGCCAATATCCTGCGCGACATGCGCGAGGCGGTCGTCAACACCATCGGCGGCCATATGACGAAATACGAAGCGCTGCTCGACAAGACGATCGCCCGAGCGCTCGACGCGCTGGCCGAGCGGGCGCGAGCGCGGGGCTACGACGGCGTGCTCGGCATCCGCATTTCACACCCCTACATCACCAGCGGCGCAATCGAGGTGGTGGCCGCGGGGACCGGTTTCAAATACGTGGATCGGCCCAAATAGCTGCGCTAATCCCGGAAGTTACCCCGATGAGGCTCGCCCGTGCGGCGTATCGCCCGGCGCTCGCGCTGCCAGGGGGCCGCGAGGACTGCTATGATTCTCCCCGAGTCGCGCGTTGCGCAGCGGCTGGGACGGCGTTGACCCCTCCGGGAGGGGCCTAGAACGGGAGGCGATCCGCATGGCTTTGAAGGCACCGGGAATCCTGATTTTCCTGCTCTCGATAATTCTGGCCTTGGCTGTCCTGTTTGCGCGCTACTTCGGCGCAACCGTGCCATTCCTGACCGGCGACGCCACCCAGTTCTACGGCATGCTTGCAGCGTACGTGATCTTGGTGCTCGGCTGCATCATGCGTGGGCTGTGAGCGGCTCGGCGAGAAAGCCG
>DATEVP010000384.1:0-3210 GCA_035258465.1 Hyphomicrobiaceae bacterium | reverse complement strand
GCGGTCTCGGATGCGTGCAGCTCCTTTTTGCGTGGCTCGGAAAGGCCGGCTTCGAGGCACAGCGGGTGATGCACGAGCGCGACGATCGGTGCCGCAACACGGCGGATGATCTCGGCCGGCATCGCGCCATAGGCAAGGCCGTCGACGACGAGCACGGTGCTCGGCGCGACGGTAGTCAGCCGGCGCTCGGTTTCCACGAGGTCGGCGGCGGTGGGAGCGGGAAACGAGCCCGGCAGCTCCAGATGTCGCGCCGCGATCCCCTGGCTCGGCAGCAGCGCCAGCACGCGCCGGTCGTAGGTGTAGCCGCCGGTCGGCAGGTCAATGTCGCCGGGTATGGCGAAGGCCGTGGCGGTCATGATGTGACCTTCCGCCGAGACAAACGCAACGTGTCATCCCGGGCCTTGTGCCCGGGATCCAACCATCCGCGAGCGCCAGAGTGCGCGGCACGATGGATCCCGGTGACAAGCACCGGGATGACAGCGTTGGAGATTGCGTCTACTCGCGGAGACACGGCTCACACCGGCCCCTCGAAGATGGCGCGCGCGAGGTCGGTCTCGTGCAGCGTTACGCGGATCTTGGCGAGGCCCTTGCCGTCCTCACCCAGCGCGCCGTCCTTGGCCGCCTCGGCCATGGCATCGAAGATGTGGCGGCAGAGGAACTCGGTCGTGGTCAGCTTGCCCTTGAACTGCGGCAGCGTGTCGAGGTTCTGGTAGGCCAGGGGCCTGAGCGTCTTGTTGAGGACATCCAGCGCCGCGCCGATGTCCACCACCACGTTCTGCTTGGTCAGCTTCTCGCGGAAGAAGGCGACATCGACCACGAAGGTAGCGCCGTGCATGTTCTGCGCCGGCCCGAAGAAGGGGTCGGGCAGGCTGTGGGCGATCATGATCCGGTCGCGCACCTCGACGGCGTACATGGCGGCTCTCCTGGTCGGTCAGGCCTGGGTGTAGCGGATGACGGGCGCGAGGCCTTTGGCGTCGGGCGCCAGAATGCGGGGCAGCTCGCGCGGCGCGTCCTCGAAAGCGATCTCCTCGGCCACGAGCGCATCGAGCGCGGGAGGTGCCAGCAGACGCAGCGCCGCTTCGCTGCGGCGACGATGATCCCAGCGGGGCCGGCGGCTCGGTGCCACGGCGCCGACCTGCGACGAGACGAGCCGCAAGCGCCGGCTGTGGAAGGCGCCGCCGAGGTTCACGGAGACGGGCTTGTCGCCATACCAGCTCATCTCGACGATGGTGGCCTCGAACCCGGCACATTTGATGGCGGTATCCAGACCGGCGGACGTGGCGCTGGTGTGAAATACAACGTCGGCGTCGCCCGGAGCGTCCTCTGGCCGTGCAAAGCCGGCACCCAGCTCTTTGACGATTTGCTGCCGGCCTCGATCCGGATCGATGGCCGTCACTTCGGCGCCTGGCATTTTAGCGGCGAGCGAGGCCACCAGCAGGCCGACCACGCCCGCGCCGATCACCAGGATGCGGTCGCCCGGCCCGGCGCCGCTGTCCCACAGCGCGTTGAGCGCTGTTTCCATGTTGGCTGCGAGCGTCGCCCGCCGCGCGGGGATGCCTTTCGGGATGGGCGTCAGCGCCTCAACCGGCGCGTTGAAATAATCCTGGTGGGGGTGCAGGCAGAACACCTCCCGGCCCAGCAGCTTGGCCGGCCCCTCCTCTACAACTCCAGTCGCGCAATAGCCGTATTTGACTGGAAAAGGAAACGCCCCTTCCTGCAGGGGGCAGCGCATGCGCTCCCACTCTCCCTGGCCGATGGCGCCGTTGAAAACCAGACGCTCGGTGCCGCGGCTGATGCCGCTGAACAGCGCCCGCACGCGCGCCTCGCCGGGCTGCGGCGGCGGCAGTTCGGCAGAGCGCAGTTCCGCTACGCCTTTGCTGGCATACCACAGCGCGCGAGCGGTGCGGGTCTTGCCGGTGGATCGGCGCGTCATCATGTTATCCGCGCACGTGGCCGGGTTCTCGATGATGGCTCCATGACCGAAACTCTCAAGACCTCCCCGCCGATAGCCCTATCCCCGGCGAATCTCAGCCTTACGACACCAACCGGCCTCCAGTCCATCGGTGAGCTGACGCGCCGGCGGCGCATCGTGTTCGCCTTGAATGTAGTGACCTACGTGGCGCTGCTGTGGGCAGCCGGCCATATCCTGGGGACGGGCGGCTGGACCGGGGTCGATCTTGTCCTGTTCATCTGCTTTGCTCTCGGCACACCCTGGACGGTGCTGGGCTTCTGGAACGCCCTCATCGGCTTGTGGCTCCTCCACTTCAGGCGCGATCCGATGGCGGAGGTTGCGCCCTTCGCCGCCGCGGGCAGCGACACCTCGCCGCTGCGCATCAAGACCGCCATCTTTATGACGTTGCGCAACGAGGATCCAGGTCGCGCCATCCTGCGCTTCAAGACGGTCAAAGCGAGCGTCGATGCCACGGGCGAGGGCGGCACCTTCAGCTATTTCGTGCTGAGCGACAGCAACGATGCGGCGATTGCCGCGGCGGAGGAGCTGGCGGTCGAAACCTGGCGGGCGAACGATCCCGATCGCGCCCGCATCGTCTATCGCCGGCGCACCGAGAACAAGGCCTACAAGGCGGGCAACGTGCGCGACTTCTGCGCCCGCTGGGGTGGCGGCTTCACCCTGATGCTGCCGCTCGATGCCGACAGCCTGATGTCGGGCCCCGAGATCGTGCGGCTGACGCGCATGATGCAGGCGCACCCCAAGATCGGCATCCTGCAGAGCCTTGTCGTCGGCATGCCGTCGGCGAGCGCGTTCGCCCGCATCTTCCAGTTCGGCATGCGCCACGGCATGCGCTCCTACACCATGGGCCAGGCCTGGTGGGTCGGAGACTGCGGGCCGTTCTGGGGGCACAATGCGCTGGTGCGCATCAAGCCGTTCCACGAGGAGTGCGATCTGCCGATCCTGCCGGGCTCCCCGCCGCTCGGCGGGCACGTGCTCTCCCACGACCAGGTCGAGGCCACCCTGATGCGCCGCGCCGGCTACGAGGTGCGCGTGCTGCCCGAGGAGCGCGGGAGCTGGGAGGAGAACCCGCCGACCATGCTGGAGTTCGCGCGCCGCGACGTGCGCTGGTGCCAGGGCAACATGCAGTACGTGAAGCTGCTGGACCTGCCGGGGCTCTATCCCATGAGCCGCTTCCAGCTGGTGTGGGCGATCCTGATGTTCCTCGGCATCCCCGCCTGGACGCTGATGATCGCGCTTCT
>DATEVP010000383.1:0-2289 GCA_035258465.1 Hyphomicrobiaceae bacterium | reverse complement strand
CCCCCCCTCCCTGTCCCTCCACCACGAGGGGGGAGGGAACGCTCTCTGGACGGGGCGGCGTTTGTCGCTGCCCCTCACCCCGACCCTCTCCCCGTAAGGACGGGGAGAGGGAGACACACCTCTCGGAGACACCCGCATGCGCAGCTTCCACTTCCCCGGCCGCTCGCCCGTCTATGCGCGCCGGGCGATGTGCGCGACCTCCCACCCGCTGGCGAGCGTGACCGCCATCGAGACGCTCAAGGCGGGCGGCAATGCCGTTGACGCGGCAATTGCGGCTGCCGGTGTGCTCGCCGTCGTCGAGCCGCACATGACCGGCATCGGCGGCGACTGCTTTGCCATTGTCGCCAAGCCGGGCCACAAGAAGCTGATCGGGCTCAACGCTGCGGGCCGTGCTCCCTCGGCTGCCACCGCGGCCTGGCTGGAGAAGGCCCGCCTCCAGCGCATCGTCGAGACGAGCGCGCACGCGGTCACGGTGCCCGGTGCCGTCGACGGCTGGTGTCGGCTGCTCCAGGACCACGGCACCATGCCGCTGGCGCGGCTGCTGGCACCTGCCATCGACTACGCGGAGCGCGGCTTCGTGGTTGCCCCTCGTGTCGCAACCGATTGGGCGCTGCACGCGGGGAGAATTTCGCACCACGCCGGCGCCAAGAAGCATCTCTTCAAGGACGGCGCCGTCCCGCGCGCCGGCGAGATCATGCGCTTTCCGGCGCTCGCGCGCACCCTCAAGACCATCGCCCGTGAAGGGCGCGAGGGCTTCTATGCGGGCGAGGTTGCCAAAGACGTCGTTGCGGAGCTCAAAGCCTTGGGTGGGCTGCACACGCTGGCCGATTTCGAAGCCCAGCGAGCGACCTATGTTGCGCCCATATCCGTTCCCTATCGCGGTGTCGACTTGTGCGAGCTTCCCCCCAGCAACCAGGGCATCGTCGCCCTGATGCTGCTCAGGATGCTCGAGAAAATCGGCTTGCCGAAGGACCCGGTCTCGGTCGAGCGCTATCACGTCCAGATCGAGGCGGCGCGCCTCGCCTTTGCCATGCGCGATACCTTCGTGGCCGACCCGGACATGGCCGACGTTCCCGTCGAGCACATGCTCTCCGATGCCGTCATCGACAACCTGGCAAAGCGTGTGCAGCGCAAGCGCAGACGCAATGAGCTTGGTGCGCTGCCCCAGCCGGCAGGCTCGGACACCGTTTATTTCTCCATCGTCGACGAGAAGGGAATGGCGGTTTCCTTCATCAACTCGCTCTACGACGATTTCGGCTCCGGCATCGTCACCGCCAAGACCGGCGTCGTCCTGCACAACCGCGGCAAGGGCTTCGTGTGCGACCCGACGCACCCCAACTGCATCGCGCCGCGCAAGCGCCCGCTGCACACGCTGGTGCCGGCCATGGTGCTGAAAGCCGGCAGGCCCTGCATGGCCTTCGGTGTCATGGGTGCGCACTTCCAGCCCATGGGCCATGTCTACATCATGAGCAACATGTTCCACTACGGCATGGACCCGCAGGAGGCTATCGACTGCCCGCGCGTGTTCTTTGACGGCGACGCTGTGCTGGTGGAAGAATCGGTCCAGGCCGGCGTCGTCGCCGGCCTGAAGCAGCTCGGCCATGGCGTGGCGACCCGCAAGATGCCGTGGGGCGGCGGCCAGATCGTGGTCATGGACCGCGACAACGGCGTCCTGATCGGCGCCTCCGACGGCCGCAAGGACGGCCTGGCGCTCGGCTATTAGGCTCGATGACCCAGGGCGAGCATCACCACCGCAGCGTGCGCGTGCGCATCGATGGTCGCGTGCAGGGCGTGGGCTTTCGCTATTGGACCGAGCGGGTCGCGCGCGGGCTCGAGCTCGCTGGATGGGTGCGCAACCGGCGCGACGGCAGCGTCGAGGCGCTCTTCTCGGGCCCAGCCGAGCAGGTCGGCGAGATGCTCGATCGCACCCATGAAGGTCCGGCGGGCGCCGTTGTGACCTCCGTGCGTATCGTCGAGGAGAGCGGCGACCCGCCCCACGGCTTCGACGTCCTGCCGACCGTGTAGGTTGGGTCAAGCGAAGCGCCTACCCAACACCATTTACGCGTGATGGTCATGATTGCGTTGGGTCTTCGTTATCGTTTGATCCAACCTACGCGACGCCCGACTAGATCAGCCGCTCGGCTGCCCGCCGCAGGCCCTGCAGGATCGGCTCGTAGGCCTCCTCGTCCCGCGCCTCGGGGTAGACCATGTAGACGGGATAGGTGAAGGCGCGCGCGCGGGCGGGAATGCGCAATCGCCGGCGGTTGACGTGGCGCTTGACGAGCCGGT
>DATEVP010000382.1:0-18349 GCA_035258465.1 Hyphomicrobiaceae bacterium | reverse complement strand
GTGTGACCCTCGTTGTCCTTGATGTCGGCGCGGGCGCCACGCTGCAAGAGCACATCGACGATTGCCGCGTGTCCGAGCTCGGCTGCCATCATGAGGGCCGTGCGGCCGCGGTTGTCGGCGTCGTCGAGCCGGGCGCCGCGCGAGAGGAGCAGCTCAACCGTCTTGAGCCCATCGCTATCGGGCACGTCGTTGGCGTGGCCGGCCGCCCACATCAGTATCGTCAGCTGATTGCCATGGCGCGCGTTGACGTCAATTTTCGCCCCGAGCAGCCTCTCGACGATTCCGGTGAAGCCGCGCGCGGCGGCATAGACGATCGCGGACTTGCCCGTATTGTCCCGTGCATCGGGGTCGGCGCCCTTGGCCAACAGCAAGCCGACGATAGGCTCGTTGCCGTTGAACGCCGCCGCGGCAACCGGGGCAACGGCGGAGCGGCCCGGCGCATTCACATTGGCGCCGCGCTCGAGCAACAGAGCGACGGTCTTCGGCCGGTTCGCCTCGACGGCGAGATAGAGCGGCGTTGCGCCGGAAAGATTGCGCAACTCGATGTCCGCCCCATGCTCCAGAAGGATCCTCGCCACATCCGGCTGCGTCGCTTTGGCGGCATGGTGAAGGGCGGTGTCGCCTTCCCGCCGCCGAGCGTGCACCGAGGCGCCGTCCTTGAGGAGCTCCGTCGCCAGCTCCGCGCATCCTTTCTGCGCGGCCTGGGACAGATAGACGTTCACCTGCCGGTCGACGAGCGACTGTTTGGCAGCCGCGTAGTGCTGCGAAAGCTCGCGGCATTCGAGCGGGCTCGCCGCCGTGGACGGCTCAATGGCGGCAGCGACGACGAGGGCCCAAAGGGCAGCCGCGTTACATGCAAAGATGCTCACCGCCCGGTACATCGTCATTTCCTATGTTGGGGCGCTAAACTAGAATCCTCCGGGACTGGAACCAAGTCCAGATCGAGCCGCGGGCCCGCCCTCGAGCATGCACGCATCCCGACATGTGCCACTGCCACTGATCCTGGCAACGCTTCTCGCCTGGCCGGCGCCGTTGGCGGCCAAGGGTACGGGCAAGGTTTTCGTGTCCAACGAAAAGAGCAGCACGCTCACCATCCTCGATGCTGCGGGCAAGGTGCTGCAGACGATCGACACCTGCGCGCGGCCGCGGGGCATGATCTTCAACCCCGATCGCACCGCGATCTATGTCGGCTGCGGCGACGACAACACGATTGCGCTTTACGACATCGCCACGCTGCGGCTTGTCCGCCGCCATCGCAACATTGCAGCGCCTGAGACCTTCGACCTGCACCCCGACGGCAGGCATCTCTACATTTCCAACGAGGACGACTCGGAAGCGAGTGTGCTCGATGTCGAGACGGGCGAGATCGTCGGCCGCTTCCCGACCGGCCCGGAGCCCGAGGGCGTGCAAATCACCAGCGACGGCCGTCTTGTGTTCGTTGCCTCCGAGGTGGCGAACCTCGTGCACGTCATCGACGTCCGGCAACAGAAGGTGATCAAGGAGATTCCCGTCGGCACCCGCCCGCGCCGGTTCGCGCTGACGCCGGACGAGAAGGAGCTGTGGGTGTCGGCCGAGCTGTCGGGTCAGGTCGATATCATCGACGTGGAGAAGCTCGAGGCAAAGGCCAGGGTCGAGTTTCAGCTGCGGGCCATTCGCCGGGAGCTGTTTACGCCCGTCGATGTGGTCATCACCAAGGACGGGGCGAAGGCCTACGTTGCGCTCGGGCGCGCCAACCACGTTGCGGTGATCGACGTCAGGACGCGCGCCGTGACGGATTACATCGTCGTCGGCAAGAGGGCCTGGGGTCTGCGCCTCAATGCCGACGAGAGCCGGCTGTGGGTCGCCAACGGCCTCTCCGACGACGTCTCGATCATCGACACGCACGCCAACAAGGTGCTTCTCTCGGTACCTGTCGGCCAGGTTCCCTACGGGATACTGATCGATGACCGTTAGGCGCGGCCACGTACTGGCCTTCATCTGCTGCCTCCTGGTGATCCCCGTCGCGCGAGCCCAGGACGTTGCGCTGCGTGAGCTTGGCATCGCCTTCCTCGAGCGCAGCGGCGACCCCGCCTACCAGGCTGCCACGGGATATGCGGGCCTGTTCCGGCGCGAGCAGCTCTCGCCCTTCCCCGCCGCGGAGCTCGGGATCAAGGACGGTGCGGCGGCCGCGCGCGCCCGCGGGCTCAAACTGACGCTTCTTCGCAAGACCCTGACCGAGACGGAGGATGCCGCAGCCGCCGTGCGCGGGCTCGCCCAGGGAGGTAGCGTGCTTGCGGCCATCCTCGACCTTCCGGCGCAGGACCTGGTGCAGGTCGCCCGAGCTCTGGCTGGCGAGGCCCCGCTCCTCTTCAATGCGCGTCATCGCGACGACGGCCTGAGGCTGGAGACCTGCGCAACGCGTCTGCTCCACACCCTGCCAAGCTGGTCGATGCTGCACGACGGCCTGGCGCAGGGTCTCCTGGCGCTCGACTGGCGGCGCATCCTGGTGCTTCGGGGACCGCAGGCGCAGGACCAGGCGCTGTCCGCCTCTTTCCTGGCTTCAGCCAAGAAATTCGGCCTGCGGGTTGCCGAGGTGCGCGAGTTCGTGGCCGGCAACGATCCGAGAAAGCGCGACCAGATCAACGTGCGGCTGCTGACCGGGGGCGTCGACTACGACGCGGTGTTCGTGGCCGACGCCGAGGGCGACTTCGCCCGCATCGTGCCCTTCAATACGGCCAAGCCCCGGCCCGTTGTCGGCATTGCGGGCCTGAACCCCTCGGCTTGGCACCCCTACTGGGAGCGGTATGGTGCGCCGCAGCTCAACCGGCGCTTCTTTCGCGCGACCGGGCGCCAGATGACGGACGAGGACTGGGCGACGTGGATCGCGATCCGGGCCACGCTGGATGCGGCCATGCGCACGGCCGATCTATCCGTCGCATCCGTTTTCGCCGCGCTCCTCGGCCAGGAGTTGCGGCTCGAGCTCTACAAAGGCGCGCCCGGGTCCTTCAGGCCCTGGAGCCGGCAGCTGCGCCAGCCCATCCTTCTCGGCTCCCGCGACGCCGTGCTCGCGGTTGCGCCGGTCGAGGGCGCGCTGCATCAGAAGAACAACCTGGACACGCTCGGGCCGGACGAGCCAGAGTTCCGGTGCGGCAGGTGAGACACAATGCGCCCTGCACGAGCTCGAGGATGAGATCGATGAGATGCTTGGTCCGCGTCATGGCGATGGCCTTGTTCCTGACTGCCGGGGGATCGATGGTGTGGGCCGAAGGCTATCTCGCCACCGATATCCAGAAGCTGCCGGACCTCGTGTTCGGCTCCGACGAGGCGGGTTTTGCGGTCTCCAATCCCAGCTACCAGCTCACCACGGGCACCGCCTATCAGCTGACGATCGTTTCCACCGGCAAGCGGGAGTATGCGATCCGCGCCGACTACTTCTTCAACTTCATTTGGCTGCGCAAGGTGGAGGTCGGCGACGTCGAGATCAAAACCAACGGCCTCTACGAGATCGAGATGGAGCGCGAGGGCAAGGCGACCCTCGTCTTCGTGCCGATCCGCCCCGGCAAGTATCGCATCTACGCCAAGGGGCTCGACGCCAAGGGCGCGGTGTCTCACGTCACCGTCAAATGAGGATCGTCCGGCGGCGACCTACGGGCGATCGTCGCCCCTGGCCAGCAAATCGTCCCGCAACTCGCGTTTCATGACCTTGCCGTTGGCGTTGCGCGGCAGCGGGTCGCGCCGGAAGCTGAATGTATCGGGCACTTTGTAGTCGGCAAGCGAGAGGGCGCAATGCGCGGCCAGCTCCTCGCTCGTCGCACCCTCGCGCTTCAGGCAGACGACCGCGTGCGCGCGCTCGCCGAGCACCGGACAGGGCCTGGCGATGACGGCAGCCTCGACGATCTCTGGATGGGACATGAGCACGTTCTCCACCTCGATGGTGTAGATCTTGTAGCCGCCGCGGTTGATCATGTCCTTCTTGCGATCGAACACCCGCAGGTATCCTGCCCCGTCGAGCGAGCCGATGTCGCCCGATCGCCAGAAGCCGGCGACGAAGCCGGCAGCCGTCGCCTCCGCATCGTCCCAGTAACCCTTCACCACCATCGGCCCGCGCAGCCAGATCTCGCCCTCCTTGCCGGGCGGGACCTCGCGGCCCTCGTCATCCATCACCAGGATCTCACCGCAGGGCACGCAGCGGCCGACGCTGTCGAGGCGGCTTGCCGTTTCTGCCGGCGGCATCATGGTCGCCGGCGAGGTGGTCTCGGTGGACCCATAGGCGTTCATGAGGGCCAGCCGGGGCAGCTTCGCCGCAAAGCGCTCGATGGTGGCCGGTGCCATCGGCGCACCGCCGAAGCCGCCAACCCGCCACGACGACAAGTCGGCGTCCTCGAATAGCGGGTGCATCAGGCACAGGTTGTACATCGCCGGCACGAGCAGCGTATGCGTCATGCGCTCGCGCTCGGCCAGCTCGAGAAACGCCCCGGCGTTGAACGCCGGCATGACGATCATGGTGCCGCCGGCGCGGACCATGGCGGCAATGAGCGCGATCACGCCGGTGACGTGGCTCATCGGCACGGCAACCACCGAGCGATCCCGCGCCGCCAGACCCATGCAGCACTGGTAGTGCATGGCCGAATGACAGATGCCGAGGTTCGTCAGCATCGCCCCTTTCGGCCGCCCCGTGGTGCCGGACGTGTAGAGGATGACCGCCGTATCCTCCTCGCCAGCGTCCGCTGGCTCGCCGAGGCTGCCGTCTTCGAGCAGCGCTTGCAACCCGCCACAGTCTTCGTCCGTTGTCACGGCAACGCGCTGAAGCAACGCCGGCGTCGCCCGAGGCTCTGGAAGCCGGTCCGCCAGGTCCGCGTCGTACACGAGGGCCTTGGCACCGCAGTGCGCCAGCATGTAGGCGAGCCCCGGGGTCTGCTCGCGCGTGCTCATCGGCACCGCAATCGCGCCGAGCCGGAGCGTCGCGAACAAGACGACGGGAAAGGCCACGCCGTTGGCGAGCAGCAGCGCGACCCTATCCCCCTTGGCAATGCCTCGAGCCCGCAGGCCGGCCGCACAGCGCGCCACCGCCCCCTCGAATTCGAGATACGTCAGGCGAGCCTTGCCGCAAACGACGGCCTCGCCGGCCGGATTGCCGATCACGGCCTCTTCCAGCAGGGCATGGGCGCTCTTCGGCCGCTCGGCGAAGCAGCGAACGAGCCGGCCGTCGAAATGCGCCTCCGCGCGTGTCGGCGGCACGTTGCCGAGCCACCCGGATGGCGGTTGTCGCATGCCGTTTCCCCCCGCCTGCCGGGCCACCTCTGCCGCGCTCTGGAGCAGACGTGCCGTGCTGGATTGCCGGATTGACTTCCGACAGGGCCTATTCAACATTCTGCGGCAACAACCATACAAATACCGGACCAAGGAGGAAATCGATGAAGCGTCTCGTGCTCGCATTGGCGGGCGGCGTCTTGGCTCTGCTCGCCCCCGGCGAGGGCCTCGCCCAGAAAACGATCAAGGTCGGCTACCCGATGATCCTTTCGGGCCCCGGCGCGCTATTCGGCGAGCCGGCGCTGAAAGGTGCGCAGATGTACGTCGAGGAGATCAACGGCAAGGGCGGCGTGCTCGGCATGAAGATCGAGCTCATTCCGCGCGATACCAAGGGTAACGCCGACGAGGCGGTGCGCGTCTCGCGCGAGCTCATCCTCAAGGACAATGTCGAGTTCCTGGTCGGCACGCTGACCTCGGCCGAAGGCCCCGCCGTCTCCACCATCGCCAAGGAGAACAAGATCGTCTTCATCGCGCCGATCCCGAAGACCGATCAATTGACCGCCCCGGCCAACCTGCATCCCTACGTGTTCCGCACGGCTTCCAACACGACGATCGAGGGCCGCACCGCCGCAGAGATCATAGCCAAGTGGCCGGTCAAGCGCATCGCCACCATTGGGCCCGATTACGCCTACGGCCAGGACGTCATCAAGGCGTTCGTTGCGCACATCAAGAAGGTCAAGCCCGACGTCGAGATCGTCGACCAGCAGTGGCCCAAGCTCGGCGAGGCCGACTACACGCCCTTCATCAATGCGCAGATGGGCAAGAAGCCGGAGGCCGTCTTCTCGGCGCTGTGGGGCGGACATTTCCTCACCTTCGCCAAGCAGGCCAAGCCCCTCAAGTACTTCGACGCCATCAACTACAACTTCATGGCCGGCGGCGAAGGCGCCTCGATCGAATCGGCCCGCACCATGGGCGCCGATTATCCGGTCGGCATCTGGGGCAATGCCTACGACGCGTTCAATTGGGAAGGCCCGGCGGGGCACAAGGACTACGTCGCCCGCGTCAAGGCCTACACCAAGGAAGAGCACATTTCGTCCTGGCCCGTCACCGGCTACGTCGCCATGCAGGTTCTGGTCGAAGCCATCAAGAAGGCGAACAGCACGGACGGCGAGAAGGTTTCCAAGGCGCTGCTCGATCTCACGATCGATACGCCGATCGGCAAGCAGACGATCCGCGCCAAGGACCATCAGGCCAATCGCGGCCAGCTCTGGGGCAAGACCGTGATGGATCCGAAATACCCGTTCGCGGTGATGAAGGACATCCTCTACATCGACCCGGCTCCGTTCATGGATTGACGGACGTGGCCGCACGGGCCGCCATCCTCGCTGCAGTACCCGAGGCGACCGCGCAAGCGGTCGCCTTGGTGCCTCGGCGAGCCCCGTCTCCCGCGCGGAAGCGGCGACAGCGGTGGCACGATGCCTGAATTCTCCTTTCTCTTCGGGCAATTCGTCGGCGGCCTGACCGCGGCGATGTTCCTGTTCCTGATCGCCTCGGGCCTGTCGCTGATCTTCGGCGTTCTGCGGGTGCTCAATTTCGCGCACGGCTCGTTCTACATGATCGGCGCCTATCTCGCCTGGCAGCTCGTGCGCTGGATGCAGCCGGCGTCCGAGGGCTTCTGGCCGGCGGCGCTGGGCGCTGCGCTCTCGATCGCGGTGCTCGGCGGTATCGTGGAGCGCGTGCTGCTGCGCCACCTCTACGATCGGGAGGAGCTCTACCAGCTGCTCTTCACCTACGCGCTCGTGCTGATCCTCGGCGATCTCGCCAAGGTGGTGTGGGGCACGCAGCAGCTGTCGGTTTCGCGCCCGCCGAGCCTTGCCGGCAGCTCGCAGCTCTTCGGCGTCACCATCCCGCACTACAACCTCTTCATCATTCTGCTGGGCCCGAGCATCGCGTTGGGCTTCTGGTATGTGCTGCAGAAGACGGCGGTCGGCCGCATCGTCCGCGCCGCCGCCCTCGATCGCGAGACGCTGGGCGCGCTGGGTGCCAACGTCGGCTGGATCTATACCGGCATGTTCATGGTCGGGTCTTTCCTGGCCGGCCTCGGCGGGGCGCTGGTGACACCCATCAAGAGCATCGTGCCCGGCATGGACGTGGAGATCATCGTCGAGGCCTTCATCGTCGTCGTCATCGGCGGGCTCGGGTCGTTCTGGGGCACGTTCCTCGGCGCGCTGATCTACGGTCAGGTGCTGTCGTTCGGCATCCTGATCTTCCCGCGCTTCTCGATCTTTGCCGTCTCGGTGCTGATGGCGGCCATCCTCATCGTCAGGCCGTGGGGCTTGCTGGGACGCCCGCTCAAATGAAGCGCATTCCCTGGACTGTGGTCGTGTTTGCCGCCGGGCTGGTGGTGCCGTTCCTGGGCTCGCGCTTCTACACCTTCGTCGCCACCGACATCGTCATCGTGGCGCTGTTCGCCATGAGCCTCAATCTGTTGCTCGGCTACGCCGGTCTCGTTTCCTTCGGCCACGCCGCCTACTTCGGCATCGGCGCCTACACCTGCGCGCTGCTCATGAAGAGCGCGGGCGCGCCGTTCCTGCCGAGCCTCCTTGCCGGCGGCCTCATGTCGGCCGCCTTTGCGCTGGTGTTCGGCTTCTTCTGCGTGCGCCTGACCCGCATCTACTTCGCCATGCTGACGCTTGCCTTCGCGCAGATCGTGTGGGCCATCTGTTTCAAATGGAACGACGTCACCGGCGGCGAGCAGGGACTGCCGAGCGTGCCGTATCCCGAGACGGGGTGGATGGGCGCGCTTCCCGTCATTGGGGACCTTCGGGTCGCCGATCACTTCTATCTCATCGTGCTGGTCATCGTGGCGCTGTGCTTTGCCGCGCTCAGGCGCATCGTCGATTCCCCCTTCGGCCGCGTGCTGACCGTGATCCGCGACAATGCCGAGCGCGCCCAGTTCATCGGCGTCAACGTCAGGGGCTACCAGCTCGCGGCTTTCGTGGTTGCCGGCTTCTTCGCCGGCATCTCAGGGTCGTTGTTCGGCATCTTCAATCGCGGCGTATTCCCCGACTTCGCCTACTGGACCAAGTCGGCGGAGCCCCTGATCATGGCCATCCTGGGCGGCATGGGCGCCTTCTGGGGACCCGCCGTCGGTGCCGCCGCTTTCATCGTCCTCAACCAGCAGATCACGTCCTACACCCAGTATTGGCCCTTCACGATGGGCGCGGTCCTGATCGTGCTCCTGTTCGTCTTCCCCGGCGGGATTGCCGGCACGCTGATGAGCCTCGCCGAGCGTCTGCGCCTGCGGTCGATCCGAGAGCCTCTGGTCGCCACCGAACCGGGGAGCCGCGATGCTGCAGGTTGACGGCGTTCGCAAGACTTTCGACGGCTTCACCGCCGTCGACGGGGTGAGCCTCGCGATCAAGCGGGGCGAGATCGCCGCCGTCATCGGCCCCAATGGCGCCGGCAAGTCGACGCTCTTCAACCTCATCACCGGGCATCTGCGCCCCGACACGGGCCGCGTCCTGCTCAAGGACCGCGACATCACCGGCGCCGCGCCGCACCGCATCTGCCTGATGGGCATGGGGCGATCGTTCCAGCGCACCAACATCTTCTCCAAGCTCAGCGTGTTCGAGAACGTGCAGGCGGCCTTCATCACGCACCGCCGGCGCGGTCTCAATTTCTGGAAGCTCTCCTCGGAGCTCTACCGCGGCGAGACCGAGGCGCTGCTCGGCTCGCTTGGCCTCAACGACAAGGCGCACGCCGTGAGCGGGGCGCTGTCGCACGGCAACCAGAAGCAGCTCGAGCTCGGCATTGCGCTCGCCTGCGATCCGGAGATCCTGCTGCTCGACGAGCCGACCGCGGGCATGTCGGCGGCGGAGACGCACGAGACCATCCGTCTGCTCGAGCGCATCGCCAAGGAGCGGGGCTTGACCCTCCTCTTCACCGAGCACGACATGGAGGTGGTCTTCTCGATTGCCCAGCGCATCTCGGTCCTGCACCAGGGCCGCCTGATTGCCGAAGGCACGCCGGCCGAGGTGCAAGCGCATGCGGAAGTTCGCCGGGTTTATCTGGGAGAGCGGCATTGAGCGCCCTACTCGAGGTTCGCGGCATCCACACGGCTTACGGGGAAGCGCGCGTCTTGTTCGGCGTGTCGCTCGAGGTGGCGCGCGGGGAATGCGTGTGCCTGCTCGGCCGCAATGGCGTCGGCAAGACGACAACCCTGCGCTCGATCATGGGCCTCACACCACCGGGTAGCGGCGAGGTCCTGTGGCGGGGCAAGCCGATCACGGGCTGGGCGCCGCATCGCGTCGCCAAGCTCGGCATCGGCTTCGTGCCGGAGGACCGCCGCATCTTTGGCGAGCTCACCACCTGGGAAAACCTCGATGTCGCCCGCCGCGTCTCGGGGCGCTCGGGACCCTGGACCATCGAGACCGTCGGCGAGCTGTTTCCCAAGCTCAACGAGCTGCGCGAGCGCCAGGGCGGGTTCCTGTCCGGCGGCGAGCAGCAGATGCTGACGATCGCGCGCACGCTGATGCTCAACCCGGAGCTCTTGCTGCTCGATGAGCCCTCGGAGGGGCTGGCGCCGATCGTGGTCGACCAGCTGCTCGAGCGCATCGGCGCGCTGAAGCGCCAGGGCCTCACTCTCCTGCTCGCCGAGCAGGGCGTCGACTTCTCGCTTTCGCTCGCCGACCGGGTATATGTTCTGGAGAAAGGCGCGGTGAAATTCTCGGGCCCCGCGGCCCAGCTCAGGGACGACGCCGCTCTGCGCAATAAGCTGCTCGCACTCTAGTGTGATGATCGAGAAATTCGCCGGCGCTCGCGGCCTGGTTCTGAGCGAATTTCTTGATCTGAATCACACTAGCAAGACTATGACTCTAGTGTCCCTTGTGGTTTCGAAGTTCGCTCGGGACGCTAGCAGCGAGGCTTTGCGAACTTCGAAACCGGGACACTAAGGGAGGAAATCCATGCCGTTCGTCAACATCCGCATCCTCAAAGGCCACCCGCAGGAGCGCAAGGACGAGATCGCGCGCCGTGTCACCGAGACCATCAGCGAGGTGGCGAAGCTGCCCAAGGAAGCCGTGTGGGTGGTGTTCGAGGATGTCACGGCCGATGACTGGTACGTGGGCCAGTCGCGGGTGAGCGAGCTGCAGAAGAAGGCCGGCAAATCATGAGCGGGGTCGAGGTCCGCGACAAGAGGTTCGAGAGCGTCGTTGGACGCTCGGTCGAGTTCGAGCGGCTGGCGACGGGCTGCATCTTCACGGAAGGGCCGCTGTGGCATCGCCGCGAGCACTACCTGCTGTTCAGCGACATGCCGGGCGACCACCTGCGCCGCTGGAGCCAGAAGGACGGCGTGACGACCTTCCGCAAGCCGTGCAACAAGTCGAATGGGCTGGCCTGGGACCTGCAGGGCCGGCTGATCGCCTGCGAGCACGCCTCGAGCCGTCTCACGCGCACCGAGGCTGATGGCAAGATCACGGTCCTCGCCAGCCATCACGACGGCCGCGAGCTCAACAGCCCCAACGACGTGGTGGTGAAGAGCGACGGCGCCATCTACTTCTCCGACCCGACCTACGGCCGCAAGGAGCACTTCGGCGTGCCGCGCGAGCCGCAGCTTGCCTTCCGCGGTGTCTATCGCGTGGCCCCGGACGGCCGGACGCTGACGCTGCTGGCCGACGACTTCGGGCAGCCGAACGGCTTGTGCTTCTCGCTCGACGAGAAGGTGCTGTTCATCAACGATACCGACCGGCAGCACATCCGCGCCTTCGATGTCAAAAGCGACGGCACGCTCGCCAACAACCGCATCTGGGCCAAGACGGTGGGCGAGGGCGCCGGCGCGCCTGACGGCATGAAGATCGACAGTGCCGGAAATCTCTATTGCTGCGGGCCCGGCGGCATCCACGTGTTCGCGCCCGATGCCGCCTGCCTCGGCGTGATCAAGGCGCCCGAGTACACCGCCAACTTCTGCTGGGGCGAGGACGACCTGAAGAGCCTGTTCATCACCGCCTCGACCTCGGTCTACCGCATCCGCGTTGCCGTTCCAGGCACGCCGCAGATGAGGTAGGCGCCAGCCGGCCCGGATCAGATCGGCAGATGCCCGAGGCGTGGGCGGCTTCGGTAGAGTGGTTCGCCTGCGGAGATCCGCCCAGCACAGCTGGCTGTTGCGCTCTCGGTTCCATATCATCAGCGCTTGTGTCTTTTGCTGGTCCAGCCGACATGCCGCCGGTTCGTTCGCGTGCGCTCCCCCTCGCGGCGCTCCTGACTGGGGCGATTGCGCTCGGCTCCTCGCCGATCCTCGTGCGGCTGAGCGAGCTCGAGCCGACCGCCACGGCGTTCTACAGGGTGGCTCTGGCGGCGCCCGCATTCCTCCCGTTCTTGCTTGCGGACGCAAAGCCTTCAGCCACTGCGCCGAAATCCCGGGCAGGACCATCCGAGCTGTTCTGGCTCATCGCTGCCGGAGGTTTTTTTGCGCTTGATCTTCTCTGTCTGCACTGGTCGCTACGCTACACGAGCGTGGCCAACGCCACCTTGTTCCTGAATTTCGCGCCGTTCTTCGTGGCGTTCGGGGCCTGGGCCGTCTTTCGACAACGTCCCGCACCCCGAGCCGTGATGAGTTTTGCAATCGCCATCGGCGGCATCGCTTTGCTCGTCGGTGGCGTTACGACTCCGACATCCGCGAGAACCGCGGGGGACCTTCTAGGCATTCTCGCCGGAGCAGCCTATGGCGGCTATCTGCTGGTGGTCAGCCGATTCCGCCACCACACGCCGACCAGCATCGTGATGGGTGTGACCACGCTATCTTGTGCCCTGTTCTTGCTGCTGGCCACGCTGGCCATGGGCGAGGGCCTGGTGCCGAAAACCGCGACGGCCTGGGCCGTGCTCCTGGCGCTCGCGCTCCTCACGCATGCGGGCGGCCAAGGCCTGCTCGTCTTCGCAATGAAGTATCTGCCTGCCTTTACGTCCTCGATTACGCTGCTGCTGCAGCCCGTGGTGGCGGCCTGCGGCGCCTGGATCATTTTTTCGGAGACACTGGGCGTCTGGCAGCTTCTGGGGGGCGGCATCGTGCTCCTGGGAATTGTTCTGTGCCACGACGCGGCTACGCGCCCGGCCGCCGATGCCGCCCGCGCCAAGAGCGCCAGCTAGGCGCCCGCACCGGTTACGCTGATCGAATAGAGCTCGTCGGGCTGTGCAATGAGCTGCCACGCAAAGCGCAGGCACACCATGAGGACGAGCACGGCCAGAAGGAAGCGCAGCTCCTCGCCTTTGAGACGCTCCCCGGCGATGGCGCCAAACTGCGCCCCGACAACGCCGCCCACCATCAGCAGTGCGGCCAGGACCACATCGACGGTCTGATTGAAGGTGGCGTGCAGGACGGTCGTGACAGCGGTAAGAAAGACGATCTGAAACAGCGAGGTGCCCACCACCAGGCCTGTCGGCATGCGCAACAGGTAGATCATGGCCGGCACCATGATGAACCCCCCTCCCACACCCATGACGGCGGCCAGCAACCCGACGAAAAGGCCAATCAGAAGCGGTGGTATGGCGCTGATGAAAAGCTTGGAGCGGCGAAAGCGCACTTTCAGCGGCAGCCTGTGGACCCAAGTGTGCTGTCCGGAGCGGCGGGAAGAAATTGTGTTGCCCTGGCGCGCCCTTCTGATGGCGTTGGCACTCTCGATCAGCATCAACGTGCCGATCACCCCGAGAAAGGTGACGTAGCAAGCGGAGACGAAGAAATCAAAAGCGCCTATCCGGCGCAGAATTGCGACGAGCTGCACGCCTCCGGCGGACCCCACGACGCCGCCGGCCAGCAGCAACATCCCCATCTCCATGTCGATGTTTCTGCGCCGCCAGTGCGCAAGCGCGCCGGATGCCGAGGAGGCGACGATCTGTGCGGCTTCCGTGCCGACCGCGATGGCCGAGGGAATGCCGGCAAAGATCAGCAGCGGCGTCATCAAGAAGCCGCCGCCAACACCGAACAAGCCGGAGAGAAAGCCTACCGCCGCCCCCATGGCGAGGAACACGTAGATGTTGGCCGCCATCTCGGCAACCGGCAAGTAGACATTCATCGATCAGCTGCCGTCCGTCGATCCCTCGCGCGAATGCCTACCTCCACAGCATCCCACGACATCGTCTCGAGAGACTGAGACCTGATTCTCGTGGCGCCGGCGTCTCGCAGACCACGCAAACGATCGTGCGGCCACCGGCGAAACGTGTAAATTCGATCCCCTCTATTGGCCGATTGATGGTAGCGAGCCATACTGACGATCAGAGCGTTCGTATCGGATCGCGAGGAGGAACGGCCCGGCCGTCGCCAAACCCTGCCCTGTGTCGACGACCTTTGCGGGCAGTCCCGGATGGCGGGGCGGTCTTCCAGGGCATGCGGGATCCGGGAGACCCGGTGCCCTGAGCAGCCGAGCAATCAGCTTACGATGTGATATACGGGGGCCTTCTCCATCGCCCACTTCCCCGACTCCCGGTCGTAGCGGGATAGGGTGAAGCAATGCCAACTCTCGTCGTCGAGCTTGGGATAGTCGCCCCGGTAGTAATAGCCCGGCCACCGCGTTTCCTTGCGGAACAGGGTGTGTTGGGTGACGCATTCGGAAGCCAAAAGCCGGTGTTGCAGCTCCCAAGCGCGCTGAAGCTGATGGAAGTCTTCGGCGCCAAGGCTGGCGGCGTCTTCCTTCAGCATGCCCAGCAGTTCGAGCCCGCGGGTGAGCAGCGGCTCGTTCGTCATGTAGTTGACGCTGATGCCACCGACATATTCGTCCATGATCTTTTCGAGACGCTGAAGCGCCTGGATCGGCAGGATGTAGCTCGGCGAAACCGTGCCGCCGACGATCTCGTTGCGATAGACTTGGTAATGTTCCAAAGGTTTGTAGACGGCCTGCTTGAGGTCTTCGATTTCTGCATCGCTGACCTGAGGCTGATCCCTGCCCTTTTCCGTCACGTATTTGACCGCTGCCTTGGCGGCGATGCGGCCTTCCGTGAACGATCCCGACGAGAACTTGTGGGCAGTGCCGCCGATGGTGTCGCCGGCCCCGAAAAGGCCATCGACAGTCATCATCCGGTTGTAACCCCATTGGTATTCCGCGGGCGCATAGTCTTCCGGACCGCTCGCCCAGGCACCTGAACAAGTCGCGTGCGAGCCCATGACGTAGGGTTCTGAGGTGGTCAGCTCGGGATTGGTGTGCTTGGGATCGATGTTCTGCGACGCCCACACGACGGCCTGCCCGATCGTCATGCCGAGGAAATTCTCCCAGCCGATCGTCTCTTTGTGCGGATCCTGAAAGGCTTCCTTGGTCACCATGCGAATGGGACCGCGACCGGCTGCGATCTCCCTGAGAATAGCGTGGTTGCGCAGGCAGGTCGGGACCGGGTGCTGGTCGATATAGTTGCCGACAAGAGCCTTGGTGTCATCGTACCACTTCGACTCGTACTCCTCACCGTAGGCGTTCTGCGTGTAGGTCTTCAGGTGCAGGAAGTAGGCACCGACCGGACCGTAGCCATCCTTGAAGCGCGTGAGGACGATCCGGTTCTCCATTTGCGTCATCTTGGCGCCGACCAGAATCGGCAATGCGTAAGCGGACGCACTGCTCCATGGCGCATACCAGGTGCGTCCCATGCCTTCGCCGACCGAGCGCGGCTTGAAGATGTGCGAGGCACCGCCGGCGGAGACGATCACCGCCTTGGCGCGGAAGACATAGAAAACGCCGGTGCGCACATTGAAGCCAACCGCGCCGGCGACCCGCTTGCGCGATTTGTCCATCAGCAGGTGGGTCACCATGATGCGGTTGTAGATTTCGGTAGCGGCCTTGCGCGCGGCTTCCGCGACGATGGGCTTGTAGCTCTCGCCGTGGATCATGATCTGCCATTTGCCTTCGCGCTGGTAGCGCCCGGTCTTGGGGTCCCGCATCATGGGCAGGCCCCACTCCTCGAATTTGTGCACCGTGGAGTCGACGTGCCGGGCGATGTCGTAGCCGAGGTCCTCGCGCACCAGCCCCATGAGGTCGGTGCGTGCGTAGCGGACGTGGTCTTCTGGCTGGTTCTCGCCCCACTGCATGCCCATGTAGCAGTTGATGGCATAGAGGCCTTGCGCGACCGCCCCGCTGCGCTCGATGTTGGCCTTCTCGACGCACACGATCTTGAGATCGCGGCCCCAGTACCTTGATTCGTAGGTGGCTCCGCACCCACCCATGCCGCCACCGACGACAAGGATGTCGGAATCCACGTATACAGTCTTGCGGCGGCGCATCACACCAATCCTCGCTTGAGTTGATCAGGCTTCAGTGCGGGCAGCGCGGGAACGTTGAGGGCGTCGGGTTCCTGCGCCAGGTGCTGGGACTTCATCATCTCGGCGGTGGGCGGGGCGAGATCGGCCGGCGACGGGATCGATCCCCAGGGCGTCGTTCTGATCGGGGAGACGAAATCCTTCTCGCGGCCGTCGCGAAACTTGATCTTCCACGAGATCGTCCCCTTCTCCTCTTCCCGGCGCACGCGCACGCTGTGACCGAGCGGTGCGAAGTCGGCGTAGCCGCGGCAGTCGATCGCGAACTGCGGGCAGGCCTTCACGCAGGAGTAGCACTCCCAGCACATGTTGGGCTCGATGTTGAGCGCGCGGCGGTAGGTCTTGTCGATGTGCATGATGTCGGATGGACAGATATCGACGCAGTGTCCGCAGCCGTCGCAACGCGTCATATAGACGAAGGTCGGCATAGTGTTTCCTTATCTGCTCTAGCGAAGACCGGTGCGAGGTCGATCAATAATGATGTGCATGCTTGACGACGCTGCCGAATTTTTCCGGCGCGTCGGCGGGAGCCGGCAGGTTGCTGCGGGTGCCATTCGCCTCGGACAATCGCTTCTCCAGGGCCGCGGCGGGCTTGAAGAACATGTGCGAGAACTTGGACCACGGAATTGAGCCAAACAGCGCCGTGGTGGCGATCAGATAAAGCCCCAGGAACACGGTTGCCCAGGTCGTGTTGCCCGCCGTCTGCAGCCAAGCCCAAATCAGACCGAAGGTCGTGCTCAGGACCATCGTAACGATGAACAAGTCGGCGCGCACGAAGCGGAACGGTGAATTGCCTTCTGCGGCGACGTCGACGCGGATGAAAAACCAGAACCAGTAGCCGCCGAGGCAAACCATCAGCGCGCCGATGTACCACAACGTCGCCAGCGCATTGGGCGTCGGCGTTGCTGGCGTCGGGTAGGCGAAGACCATGATTGCCGTGGTGACGACGTAGATCACGAAGCCATACATCCCCAGCAGATGCGCGATCCTGCGCCGCGCGTTGCAGAATTCGCCCGAGGCCAAGACGTCGACCACGGCGGTCTGCATGGCGATGGAGATCATGGCTCCGCCGGCGATCTGCTTCTTTGCCTTATTCTTGGACGCCCGCCAGTTGTCGAAGAAGTACTTCGCGCTCTTCTTGTGCCATATGTCGAACAGCGTGCCGGCCGCAACCAGCACCATCATGACGACGATGTACGTCTGCATGACGAGCGGGGAAAACAAATCGGTCAACGCAGCAAATGGGTTGTTGGTGAGCATCATTTCCTCCCTACGCCGAGGACGAGCATCGTTTCTGCGGTCGGCACGGCGGTGCTCATGCGGGCTCCATGCGGTCCAATTTTTAAGGGGCAGCTTGAAAGACGGGATGGCGTAGGCACTTTGGTTGCGCTTTGGTTGCGACCCACGTCACCGGCCAGCCTGCTCATATTTGCAATCACGACCGTAGGCTTGTCCAGCGCGAACGGAAGCACGTCTGATCCGTACATTCAATCATCTGATTGGTGTCATCTATAGCGCGGGCAAGGGGCGGTGGCGAGCGCGCCATGGCACCGCATGCCCGGCCAATCCGGAGCAGGCGGTGCCAGTGGCGCCGAACGGCGCGATGATCTCGGCCTTGCCGCTCTTGCGCGCTCGGCTGGCTCGACCGACTCGCACGGTCTAGAGGCTCCTGTAGTACTCCCTCAGGATGGCAATCACTTCCGGCCGACTGAACTCGACGGGGATGTCTTCGCCTTGCGACAGCATCTCGCGCTGGCGCGTGCCCGAGACCGAGAGATGGTGCTTGGGATCGTGCGGGCAGGTCTTGCCGGTGGCCATGCCACCGCACTTGTAACAATAGAACGTCACGTCGATTTTGAGCGGCTTGCACAGAAGCGCTCCATCCCACAGCTCATCGAAGATGTGTTGGGCATCGAGAGGACCATAGTAGCTCCCCACCCCGGCGTGGTCGCGCCCGACGACCAGATGCGAGCAGCCGAAATTCTGGCGGATCAGCGCGTGAATGAGCGCCTCGCGCGGCCCGGCGTAGCGCATCTCGATCGGATAGCCCGCCTGGATGGCGATGTTGGGCTTGAAGTAGTTGTCGATCATGGCCTGGATGGCGCGCGTCCTGACCTCGGCGGGGATGTCGCCGGCTTTCAGCTTGCCCAGCACCTGGTGGATGAAGACGCCGTCCGTCACCTCTGCCGCGATCTTGGCCAAATGCTCGTGGCTGCGGTGCATGGGGTTGCGCGTCTGGAAGGCGGCGACCTGCTTCCATCCGCGCGCTTCGAATTGGGCGCGCGCTTCCTCCGGCCGCAGATAGAGGCCCTTGTATTTCGTCGGGTACTCGCCCTCGGAAAGCGCAATCACTGGGCCGCCAATGTTGACCTCGCCCTGCCGCATCACTTTCTCCACGCCGGGATGCTTGGGATCCGTCGTGCGGAACACCTGCTTGCATTCCAGATCGCGGTCGATCGCGTATTTTTCGCGCACCGTCAGCAAGCCGAGGATCTCGCCGGTCTCGCCATCGGTCAGCGCGAGCTCCTCGCCGACGCGGAGGCTATCGGCCATGCTCTTGGCCAGGGACAGGGTGATCGGGATAGGCCAGAACAGGCCATTGGTGAGCTTCATGTCGGTGACCGAGCCGCGCCAGTCGTCGTGCCCCATGAAGCCGTCCAAGGGTGTGTAGGCGCCCATTCCGAGCATGAAGAGGTCCGACACCTCCCGCGAGGATATGGGGATCGGCCTGAGCGTCCGGGCCTGCTTCAGTGCCTCGGCGCGCCCGGCCGCGTGCACCAGCAGCGGCTTCAATGATCCACCCCCATGTGGCGCGACCAGCTTGGACATTGTGCG
>DATEVP010000381.1:0-5172 GCA_035258465.1 Hyphomicrobiaceae bacterium | reverse complement strand
TGTCCAGGCGAAGATGGAGGCCATCGAGTTGGTGGAGGTCTCCTTGCCCTGCTGGTGCTGGCGGTAGTGCCGCGTGACCGTGCCGTGCGCGGCCTCGGACTCCACCACCTTGCCGTCAGGCGTCATCAGCACGCTGGTCATGAGGCCGAGCGAGCCGAAGCCCTGCGCCGCCGTGTCCGACTGCACGTCGCCGTCGTAGTTCTTGCAGGCCCACAGATAGCCCCCCGACCACTTGAGCGCGGCCGCCACCATGTCGTCGATCAGGCGGTGCTCGTAGGTGAGCTTTTTCTTGTCGAACTCGGGCTTGAACTCCTTGTCGAACACCTCCTGGAAGATGTCCTTGAAGCGGCCGTCGTAGACCTTGAGGATGGTGTTCTTGGTCGAGAGATACACGGGATAGTTGCGGGCCAGCCCGTAGTTGAAGGAGGCGCGGGCGAAGTCGCGGATCGAGTCGTCGAGATTGTACATGGCCATGGTGACGCCCGCGCTCGGCGCCTTGAACACCTCGCGCTCGATCACCTTGCCGTCCTCGCCGACGAATTTCAGGGTGATGGTGCCCTTGCCGGGGAACTTGAAGTCGGTGGCGCGGTACTGGTCGGCGTAGGCGTGGCGGCCGATGACGAACGGCTGCGTCCAGCCGGGCACCAGGCGCGGCACGTTCCTGCACAGGATGGGCTCGCGGAAGATGACGCCCCCCAAGATGTTGCGGATGGTGCCGTTCGGGCTCTTCCACATATCCTTGAGGTTGAATTCCTTCACGCGCGCCTCGTCCGGCGTGATGGTCGCGCATTTCACCCCGACGCCGTGCTTCCTGGTGGCGTTGGCGGCGTCGATGGTGATCTGGTCGTTGGTCTTGTCGCGGCTTTCGATCCCGAGGTCGTAATACTCGAGCTTCACGTCGAGGTAGGGGTGGATCAGCTTGTCCTTGATGAGCTTCCAGATGATCCGCGTCATCTCATCGCCATCCATCTCGACGACGGTGCCGGCGACCTTGATCTTCTGCATGAGAGCGTCCCCTTTCGCGACCGCTGAGCGCGCCGCCCTATAGCATCTGCTACCGCCCGCGCAAAGGCGACCCACGGTCCGCTCTCGACACGCGCGCAAGGATTGGGCACGGTTGGGCAAATGAAAGGCAAGGCGGAGGCCGGGATGCGTCACCAGACGCTGCGCGTGAATGGGCTCGATATGCACGTCCGCGCCATGGGCGATGCTACGGCGCCGCTCGTGCTGTTCCTGCATGGCTTTCCGGAATATTCCGGCGCCTGGGACGAGGTGCTGCCGGCCTTCGCCGGCGCCTTCCATGCGGTGGCGCCCGACCAGCGTGGGTATGCGCTGTCCTCCAAGCCCGAGGGCGTCGAGGCCTATCGCGTCAAGCATCTCGTGCGCGACGTCCTCGCGCTCGGCGATCTGCTCTCACCGGACAAGCCTTTCGCCGTCGTCGGCCACGACTGGGGCGCGTCGGTCGGCTACGCCACCGCGATTGCTGCGCCAGCGCGCGTCTCCAGGCTGGTGGTCATCAACGGCGTGCATCCGGGGCCGTTCCAGAAGGCGCTGATCGAGGACGAGGCGCAGCGCCAAGCCAGCTCCTACATGCACTACCTGCGCGATCCGCGCGCGGAGGCGCGGCTCTCGGCCAACAACTTCGAGAAGCTCATCGGCATGCTGAGCCGGTTTGGCCCGCAGCCCTGGCTGACGCCGCAGAAGCAGGTCCAATACATCGAAGCGTGGTCGCCGCCGGGCGCGCTGACGGGCATGCTCAACTGGTACAGGGCGAGCCCGCTCCTGGTGCCGCACCCGGGCGAGACCGTCGACCCGGCCAAGGTGCTCAAGCTCGACCCGGCGCTGTTGCGCGTGCGCATGCCGCATCTGCTGATCTGGGGCATGGGCGATCGCGCGCTGCTGCCGGTTTCGCGCGCGACGCTGGCCGACTACTGCGACGATCTCACGGTGCGCGAAATCGACGGCGCCGACCATTGGATCGTGCACCAGAGGACGGCCGAGGTGATCGACCTTGTCCACCGCTTCCTCGGCGCCTGATGCCGCCCCTCTGCTGCGCCAACGTTTGCTCCAACACCGTGGTGAGCCCCGTCGAACCACGGCTGGTGTGCGCGGCCCGTCCTTCGACAAGCTCAGGACTGGGGTAGCGGTGCACGGCGAGGTGGCATTTGTGGTATGCGAGCAAGGTATTGGATGCCTAGCAGCGAGCGAAAATGATCGGCGTCGCGGTCAAGGATGGACAGCCGACCGTGGTCGGCAGCGGGCTCCCGGTCGCGGCCATCGTGCATGCCTGCCACGAGAAGACGATCGACGTGGGGCTCGCCGAGCTGGCCATCCCGGGTCTCGATCGCGCGAGCCTGGAGCCGATCCTCACCTACTGCGCGGAACGCCGCTGCGAGGCGGACGATGCAACCTGCCCAGGCTGCCGCTTGCGCATGGAGAAGCTCGACATCAACTCGCTCGACGAGTTCGTCGCGCGTCATGCCGAGATCACTTTTGAAGACTCCCCCGTCCGGCTGCGGGGCACGGGCACAGATACCCTGACGGCGCCGAGTCTCGAGCATCTCGCCAAGACATGGGCCGGCGAGGAGTACTGGTTCTGGGCGCGCCGCGTCATCCGCAAGCTGCGCCATGGGCTGCGCCGCGCGGGCCAGACCGGGGCGGCGCCCATCGGCGTGGGGGAAACGCCGGTGATGATCCTGGTGCGCCCGCAGCTCGCCGACAACATCGGCATGGTCTCGCGCGCCATGGCCAACTTCGGGCTCGAGCATCTGCGCCTGGTGAGCCCACGCGACGGCTGGCCCAACGAGAAGGCGCGCATTGCCGCCTCCGGCGCCAACCTCATCGTCGATGCCGCGCAAGCCTATCCGACGCTGGCGGAGGGACTGGCGGCCCTGCACTGGGTCTGCGCCACCACGGCGCGACAGCGCGATCTGGCCAAGCCCGTGCTGACGCCCGAGCAGGCGGTGGCGGAGATGCGCCGGCGGATCGGTGCGGGGCAGCGCTGCGGCATATTGTTCGGGCCGGAGCGCAACGGTCTCGAAACCGAGGAGATTGCCAACGCGGACGCGGCCGTGATGGCGCCCGTCAACCCTAATTTCGCTTCCCTGAACCTGGCCCAGGCGGCGCTGCTGATGGGCTACGAGTGGATGAAGGCTGGCACGTCGGGCACGCTCGGCCGCGTTACCACCTATGAGCAACCCGTGCAGCCGGGGCTGAGGACGCGCGGGTCGCCGCCGGCGACCAAGGAGGAGCTGATGGGCTTCTTCGAGCAGCTGGAGCGAGAGCTCGAGGCACAAGGCTTTTTCAATCCGCCCGAGAAGCGGCCCAGCATGGTGCAGAACATGCGAACCATGTTTACCCGCATGGAGGCGACGGAACAGGAAATCCGCACCTTGAGAGGAATCGTCAAGGCGCTTGTGCACGCCAAGCGGACGGGGCGCCGCTCGCCATAGTTATGCCTCGTTTTGCATCGAGCGATGCGCGCTTGCGAGGCAGCGGGACTGCCGACTGAACGCGACGAGAACAAACGGGGCTGGTCGAGTGGGGCAAGCATGATGGGCAAAGGCGCAAGAGCCGGCTTGGCACTGATCGGGGCAATCGCCCTGGTCGCGGGGGCGGCCGGCCCGAGCCTGGCGCAAGCCAAGGACCTCAGCGAGAAATCCGTGCTGGCGCTCATGCGCTACGCGTGGGCGATGGTGCCGCAGCGGTTCACCACCCCGCAGGGCAAGGTGATCGAGGTCGACAAGAGCAAGCCCAGCGAATCGGTCGTGCCGATGGATACCGCGCGCGAGGTGATTCGGGTGGCGCGCATGTCGGCCTACGCCCAGCTCTGCGAGCTTCCCGAGGAGCAGCGGGCCAACTACCAGACGCTGATGCGGCGCGAAGAGGGGAAGAAGTGGACGGATCAGCAGATGCTCTACATCAACCAGCTGCATCTGTTCACGGTCATGACGCTGACGGGGAAGGTGCAGCTGGTCGAGAAGGACGGCGACAAGCAGGTAGTGGTGCAAGAGGGCAAACCGCCGAAGACAGAAAGCTGCACCGATACCGAACGCAAGAAAGTCCAGACGCAGATCATGGCTTACGTCAGCTCAGCGCCGCCGCCTGCCGCCGCGGCTCCGGCTCAGCCGGCCAAAGCGGCCGAGCCCACGCGGGCCAGCCAGAAAAAGTAGGCAATACGCCGCGCTACGTCCGCCCCCTCGCGCCCGGCGCGGAGTGGGGCGTATTTGACGGGCGCCGGCTTTGCGCTATAACGCGGCGCGCGGGACCGGTTTCGGCCCGCATCTAGCCTTGCATGCCCGCGGCGCCCTTGCTCGAGCACGGGGGCCTGTCGGTCCGAGGGAACGATCCTCGGGCAGAGGAGGGCGTGCTCCACAACTCGAGCAGCTCGCATTCATCCGCGACTTTGGGAGTAGCATGCCATGACGAAGCGCGCCCGCGCCAAGTACAAGATCGACCGCCGCCTCGGCCAGAACATCTGGGGCCGTCCGAAAAGCCCCCTCAACAAGCGCGAGACGCGCCCCGGCCAGCACGGCGAGCGGCGCATGGGCAAGCTCTCCGACTACGGCCAGCAGCTGCGCGCCAAGCAGAAGCTGAAGGGCTACTACGGCAACATCGGCGAGCGTCAGTTCAACAGCATCTACAAGGAGGCCAGGCGCTTCAAGGGCTCCACCTCCGAGCACCTGATCGGCCTGCTGGAACGGCGGCTGGACGCCATCGTCTATCGGGCCAAGTTCGTCCCCACGGTGTTTGCCGCGCGCCAGTTCGTGAGCCACGGCCACGTCACGGTGAACGGGCGGCGGGTCAATATCCCGAGCTTCCGCTGCCGCATCGGCGACGTGGTCGAGGTGAAGGACAAGGGCAAGCAGATGAGCTTGCTGCTCGAGGCCATCAAGAGCGCCGAGCGCGACGTGCCGGACTACATCGAGGCCGACCACAACAAGATGACGGCCAAGTTGACGCGCGTCCCCGGCCTTTCCGACGTGCCCTTCCCCGTGCACATGGAGCCGAACCTGGTGGTGGAGTTCTACAGCCGCTGAGGTCGAGAGCGACCGGCTGCCTCCGGCCACCAGACGCCAACCAGCGCGATCATTGCTTCTCGGGCGGCCGCTCCGGCTGGTCGGGGATCGTCACCCGCGGCTGCGGTTGAGGGGGCGCCGGGAGCGGTTGGAG
>DATEVP010000380.1:0-3303 GCA_035258465.1 Hyphomicrobiaceae bacterium | reverse complement strand
TGCAATGTCCGCGGAGGCTGCTGCGATGGAGATGCGCTCCTCCCCCTTGCCCAGCAGGATGCCGTACTTCTGCGCGAGGGACACGATGTAGTGGGCAACAGCGCTCATGGACTCCAGCCCGGGAAATAGGGCGGCCGGCATGGAGGCTTCCTCGACCAGGAAGGGGTTGTTCTTGATCCGCCGAACCCGGCGGATGCGGTAGACCCTGTCGCCTGCGCGCAACCCCAGCCGCTCGCACTCCATCTCATTTGCGGCTGCCGCCGTAACCTCGACCGATGCGACCTCGCCAATGAGGCGCTCGCCATCGGGACCGCAAATGTTCATGAAGCGGTGGGCGAGCTCGCCGGCGGATTGGTCCGCGACATATGTGCCGCGTCCCTGGCGTCGCGTGACCAAGCGCTCGCTTTCCATGAGATCCAAGGCCTTGCGCATGGTGCCGGCGCTCACGCCGAACTCCCGCGCCAGGTCGCCCTCGTTTGGAATGGCCGCGCCCGGCTTCCATTCGCCCTTGGCGATGCGCTCGATCAATTCCTCGCGCAGCTGCAGGTAGAGGGGTCGCTTCTCGAAGGGGGCTGCCTTCAAGGCCTGCGCGCCGGCACGGGCAGGGGCCGCCTCCGCCAGACACCGGGCCGGCGAATTCAGCCCCGGATTCTTGCAGCGCCGCGCCCATTCCTCACGATCGTAGCGCAGATCCAGCGCCTTGGGATCCTGGGAAACTTGCAGGGCAAGACCGCAATTCTGGCACTTGACCTCGTCATAGGCTGTCGCCTTCGGGTTGCTCATGGCCAAGCCATTTTTTCTTTCCCGCGTGGCATGCCACGCAACGTTGGTCCGCATCCGCTGCAACATCGACTTTGGGGCGGGGAGTGGTATGCTGTTTTGTGAACCTGACACGTTGCGAGGCGGCGGACTTGACCCCAGAGGCTTCGAATTTGACATGCGCTCAATCGGCTGAGCACACGCGCTGATCGATAAGAGGCGCTGTGCACAGGGGGCCGGATTTGGGAACCCCGAGCAATGGCCTCACCGAGCGGACACCCGAGCGTCTCGGCGGCACTTCTGCGCACGCTCGCCACATTCATGCGCAGCAAGGGCCTCGACTATCCCCGCGCCGCTCGTGCCGCCGGCATAGACCCGGCCGCCGCGCACAACCCCGAGGCTCGCGTATCCCTGCGCGACGTGGCCCAGCTGCTGGAAAACGTCGCACGCGAGACTGACAACGACGCGTTCGGCGCACAACTGGGAGAAGCGTTCAAGGTCGGTACCGTCGGCACGCTCGACTACATCATCTCCAATGCACCGACGCTGCGCGTCGCGCTCCACGACTATGTGCGTTTTCTGGGTCTGGTCGCCGACGGTTTCGATGTCGGCTTCGAGGAGCGGCCGCGCGTCAGCTACCTGATCATGTCCCCGCCGCCGGCATTCGGCCCGAGAGTGCAACTGATAGACGTGAGAGCGAGCGCACGGCTCATCCGCATTCGCCATATGCTGCGCGACCCGTCATTTCCGCTCCGCGTCGATCTCGAGCGAAAGAAGCCCAAGGCGATCGGCGAATTCAGGCGCATCTTCGGCCCGAGCGTGCGCTTTGCGCAGCCTGAGAACCGCATCGGCATCGCAACCGCCGGTCTCGACAGGAAGCTTCCGGCCGCGGACCCGAATCTCTACCGAGTAGTCGTGCAGGCCGGCAAGAAGGCGCTGGCGGAGCAGAGGCGCAAGAAGGACATCGTCTCCCAGGTTATGTTGTTCGTCGGCCACAATCTGCCCCACGGCAAGGTGGATGTGGCCGCGGCGGCGAAAGCGGTTGGACTTTCGCCGGCCGACCTGCGGCAAGCGCTGGGGCAGCGCAGGCTGGTGTTCCGCGGGCTGCTCGAGGACACCCGCAGAGCGATGGCGGACCACTACATCAAGGAAACGTCGCTCCCCATGACGGAGATCGCCTTCCTGCTCGGATACTCGGAGCTCAGCGCCTTCTCGCGGGCCACCAAGAAATGGTTCGGCGACCCGGCCCGGGAGTTGCGCAAGCGGGTGGGCTCTCGCAGCTGAGCGGTCGCCTGGGTGCGGAGGCTTGAGGGAGCTGGCACATCGAATTAATCATTTGTTAACCAATCCCCCCTAGCGTCCGCCTCGGGATGCGGAAAGCATCCTGGGACGCGCCGCCCTGCTGCCCACGGCGGCCAACCCGGGAGCCGCGAGTATCAGCTCTCACACTCGGGGACGGTCTCAGCCGTCTCCTGTTTGAGGACTACACTCTCTCTTTCTCACTCGACCCAGAACAGCGGCTCGGTAGGTGTCAAGACACCACCGAGCCGCAAGGCTGCCGTGCGCCGCGCAAGGCCGGTCGAGTCGTCGATCTCCACGGCGAGGCCGGAGATGGTCGCGGGGCCCATGGCCGGTTCGAATCGCCCGCGCGGGATCTTGGTGAGGAAGCGGTTGAGAGGCTCGCCCACGTCCATGCCCAGCACCGATTCGTAATCGCCGCACATGCCGATGTCGCAGACAAAGGCCGTGCCGCGGGGCAGGATTCGCTCGTCCGCCGTCGGGGAATGGGTGTGGGTCCCCACCACGCAGCTCACGCGCCCGTCGAGATAGTAGCCGAGCGCCTGCTTCTCGCTGGTCGCCTCGGCGTGGAAGTCCACGACAATCGCATCGGCGCCCTTCTTCAAGGGGCAGGCCTCGATCTCGGCTTCCGTGGCGCGGAACGGGCAGGCGAGCTCGGGCATGTAGATCAGGCCCATGGCATTGATGACCAGCACGTCGGCGCCATTGGCGGCCTTGTAGAAGCCGGCGCCCTTGCCGGGCGTCCCGGGCGGGAAATTGATGGGCCTGAGCAGCCTATCCTGGCGCTCGATAAACACCAGCGCCTCGCGCTGGTCGAAGGCATGGTTGCCGAGCGTGACGACATCGGCGCCGGCGCCCAGAAGCTCCTCCAGGAGGGCCTCGGTGATGCCGAAGCCGCCCGCGGCGTTCTCGCCGTTGATCGCCACGAAATCGAGCTTGTAGCGCGCGCGCAGTACGGGGAGCTGCTCGATCACGGCCTTGCGACCCGAGCGGCCGACGACATCACCTAAAAACAGCAGGCGCATTGGGCTCACCCACGCATCGGATCGGGCCGGACGGGGTCAGGACCCAATCGAGGCGCTCGTCATAGTCGAGATGGGGCACGGCGTCGATGCGTTGCTCGTCGTAGGCGAGACCCACGGCAACGATCGCTCTGCGCGCGCGCAGCCGGCGCAGGGTGCGGTCATAGAAGCCGCCGCCGTAGCCCAGGCGCCAGCCGGCGGCATCGAAGGCCAGCAGCGGCAC
>DATEVP010000379.1:0-4233 GCA_035258465.1 Hyphomicrobiaceae bacterium | reverse complement strand
GGGCCAGCAGCTGCTGCAGCTCCTTGAGGTCCTGGAAGGAGAGCTCGGGCACCTCGGGCCCGACGCGCCGCATCGGCGGGGCGCCGGCAAGCCTGGCGGCGAGATGCGCGGCGGTGATGGCATAGTTCAGCGACTGGTTCCACTTGAGGTAGACCTGGAAGTTCTCATAGGCGAGAAACGCCGGCCCGAACCGGCCCATCGGCAGCAGCAGGGAGGCCGGCACGGCATCGGCCGCGAGCGGCCGCCCGTCGAGATGCGTCACGCCCCAGGCGGCCCACTTGGAGCGCGGGTGCAGGATGGCGAGGTCGGCCTGGTCCCAGGCGAGCCTGGCGGGCTGGCGCACCTCCTCCAGCCACGGCTGGCCGCGCTGCCAGCCGAGGAATTTGAGGAAGTTGGCGGTCGAGGCGACGACGTCGGGCACGCTCTTCATCAGATTGCGCCGGCCGTCGCCGTCATAATCGAGGGTGTGCTTGAAATAGTGGGAGGGGAGGAATTGCGTCTGCCCCAGCTCCCCGGCCCACGACCCGATCATATCTTCCGCGGTCAAGTCGCCGCGGTCGATGATGCGCAGCGCGTCCATGAGCTCAGCCCGGAACAGCTCCGACCGGCGGCAGTCGTAGGCCAGCGTCGCCAGTGAGCGCAGCACGGGCAGGTTGCCCATGGCGACGCCGTAATCGCTCTCCAGCGCCCAGAAGGCCATGATCACCGGGCCCTGCACCCCGAATTCCTGCTCGACCTTGGCCAGCAGGTCGCGGTGCTGGCGCAGCCGCGCCGTGCCGTTCTGGATGCGGTTCTGCGAGATCAGCTTGGAGGAGAACGCCTGGAAGCTCTGGGCAAAGAAGCTCTGGCGCCGGTCGCGGGCGATGACGCCCGGGTCCAAGGTCATGCCGTCCAGCGCGGAGGCGATGGTTGCCCGCGAGATGCCGCTACCCGCCGCCTCCTGGCGGAAGCCGGCGAGCCAGCGCTCGAAGCTGCCGGTGTTGCGGCAGTTGGCGTTGGCGGGGGCTGCCGGCGTCGGCTCGGCAACGGCTGGGGTCACCGCCGCCGCGCTTGTGAGAAGCACAACGATCGCCGCGCACGTTATGGGTGAAGGTCGCATGTCGTCTGCCCGCTGGCCGCTGGTGGGTGCACTTGGTAGCGGCTGATGCGCGGCCGTCAAGCTGGGAGGAGCGACGGTGCCGCCAAAAGGCGTAGAGCCGCCTGCCACGCCGGCAAGGCAGGCGGCCAGTCGAGAGGGGCCACGGGAGATGCGGCTTACCCCTCCGGGCAGAGCTCGAAAGCCTTGTCGAGGGCTTGCGCCTGGCTGCCGAACTCGCCGGCGATCACGCCCTCTTTGGCGTAGGCGGAGATGAAAGCGTCAGCTTCGCGTTTCTCGGCGCCTTCGTTGACGTCGAGCACCGTGTAATTGACGATTCTGTCGACCATCGACTTGATGATGATAGCTTTTTGCCCGCCGTAGCTTGCCGTCCACACCCGGCATTTCTGAGCCGCCGGCGGAGCCTGGGGCACGAGCGGCCTGGCGGCGCCGGCAGCGGAGGCAGCCTGGAAGGGCGGCTGACTTGGCACCTTTGCAGCCGTGGACGGGTTCGTCTGCGCCTTGGCCTTGGCGTCCTTCGCCTTGGGCGAAGTGTCCGTCGCGCCAGCCGGCGGCTGAGCGGGCAGACTTCCTGTCGTCTGCGGGCTTGGGCTTTGGTCCCGGTCCGGGGCCGCCGAATTGAGCAGCTTGAAGGCTATGGAAGACCCCTTGCTGGCCATCTCCTGCGCACCCAGAGCCAAGCGCTGATCGTTCTCCTGCGCCTTGCCCTCGTCGACGGCGCGACGCGCGAGGTCCGCGCCCGATGGCCGCTCGAGGCTCGCCTCGGCGATCCTGGTCTCAGCCCTCGCTTTCTGGCCGGCGCGCGCCTCCTGCACGAGCTGGGGGCGCGGATCGGGCTGGGCGCAGAATTCCTCGAAGCGCTCGCCAATCACGTCCAGCATCTTGCCGTAGCCCCTGGATCCGGGAGCCCACTGCGCGGCGAGGTCGCTGAAATTGATGGGTCTCTTGAACCCCGCCTGCCACTTGGCAAGCACGCCCCACTCCTGCACCTTGCGCGTACGCTCGGCGATGGGGCTCTCGATCCTTTCGCCGGCGTAAAGCAGCAGATGCTCGAGGTGGGCGCGCACGCCGGAGCCGATGTCCTTGAAGCTCTCGCCCGGCTCCCCGCCGCCGGTGGCGCCGAGCCCGGCAAAATTGTTTTGATGCGGCTTCACATCGCGCCGGTAGCTCAACGAGCCCGTCTCGATGATCATCTGATAGAAGGCATAGTCCCAGCGCACGCCGAGCATTTCGCCATAGCGCATGTATTCGGTGGCGACGGAGTCGAAGCGCGGGTTGACCTCGGGGTTGCGGCTCTTGAGGTAGGCCATCATCCGGCCGGGCGTGGCGCATGCCGGCACGGGATTGCCGGCGGTCGCTCGTATGTCGGGTAAACCCTCCGCGGACGCGAAATGCAGCGGGGCAGAGACGAAGGCAATCAGGAAATACGCTCCTTGAACTCGGCGTTGCATGGAACACGACCCTCGTTGTTCGACCTGCTCGTGCCCCCGACCGGCTCAGCTGGACATCCACGTTGGTGGATATGGCCGTAACGTTAATGGGCCGTTACGGCGCCGCCGGTTGCCCCGGCGACCAAGCTTCAATCCAGTTGTCCTGTTAGCCACCATCCCCACGTTCGCGACCGGCGACACATGACGGCTTCGGGAGTCCCCCGTGGCGCAAGACTCAGGAGAATCAAGCGACCACAGCCTCAACTGTGCACTGCACTGTTGGGCGCAAGTTGGGGCGTTCCGTGGCGATGCTGTGGCAACCTGGAAGAGCGTTACCCCCGCCGGCGCTCGATCTCGATGCCGACCGTCCGGCAGAGCGGCATGGCGTCGGGCTTCTCGATGCGCACGCGGACGCTTTCGACCCGCGCATCCTGGAGGCAATGCCGCGCGATGCGCTCGGCCAGCGTCTCGATCAGGTTGACGTGCTCGCTTTGGACCAGCCGGGCGATGCCGTCGACCAGGGTGCTGTAGTCGAGCACGTCCTCCAGCCGGTCGGAGACGCCGTCGTAATCGTCGCGCACGGCGAGGTCCACGGAGATGAAGACGCGCTGCTCGTAGCGCTTCTCGTGCTCGTGCACGCCGACGCTGGCGACGATCTCCAGGTCGCGCACGAACACGCGCCGGCTGCGGCGCGCATCGTTGGCGCCGCCATGACCGGGACTGTCGCTGCTGCGGTCCATCGTCGAGGTCAGCCGCGGGATGTGACGGCGTCGGCGGTCTCCCAGGCCAGATGCTGGCCGCCGTCGAGGGCGATCATCTGGCCGGTCAGCGCCGGCGCATCCAGGATGAAGCGGACGGCGGCGGCGATCTCTTGCGGGGTCGTGCCGCGGCGCAGGAGGGTCGCCTCGCACTGGGCGCGAAACTCGGCCTCCGTCTGATGCGCGCTGCGCAGCGCCGGTCCCGGCCCAATCGCATTGACCCGGATGCGCGGCGCGAGCGCCTGGGCCAGCGTGCGCGTCATGCTCCAGAGGCCGGCCTTGGAGGTGGCATAGGAGAAGTAGTGCGGCGTCGGCTTCCACACGCGCTGGTCGATCATGTTGATGATGTTGCCCTCGATGCCCTCGGGCAGATGGGCGGCAAACGCCTTGGCCAGCAGCGCTGGCGCCCGCAGGTTCACGGCGAGCTGGGCGTCCCACACGCCAGGGTCCAGGGTCGCAATCTCGTCGTAGACGAACATGGCGGCGTTGTTGATGAGACACGAGGGCGGCCCCAGCGCCGCCACGCAGCTCGGGATCAGCCGCTCGACATCGCCGGCCTCCCTGAGGTCGGCGGCAAGGACGGCCGCCGCTCCACCGCGGCCATGGATTTCCTCTGCAAGCCGTTCGGCTTCCGCGCGCGAGGCATGGCAGTGCAATCCGATTCCCCAGCCGCGTGCCGAAAGGTCGAGTGCCAGAGCGCGCCCCAGCCGCCGGCCGGCGCCGGTGATGAGCAGGGTGGGGGCGGTGGCTGGCGGCATGAGCGAGACGTGTTGGGCAGGTGCTGAGCTGTGGGTTTATCCGTCCTCAATGGTCCGCAGCGTAGATCGCCAGCTTGCCTGATGCTAGGCGCGCGGTGAAAAGCAAGCAGCTCCAAGGGGAAAGCGCCGCGCGTTTGCCTAATCTATCGGCAGGATGCCCGGCGGCAGTCGCCTCATTGTTAGGCACGCGA
>DATEVP010000378.1:0-3166 GCA_035258465.1 Hyphomicrobiaceae bacterium | reverse complement strand
GGGTAATGGTTTCGACCTTGATCTGATTGAAGCCGGCCGCGCGCAATTCGGCTTCGATTGTCCGGGTGTCATGATAGCCGTGCGGCGTGCGCGCCAGGAATAGGGGTGGGTCATTGGTAAGCGTGAGCCCGCGACTGCGCCTTATTTCGCTTGACGCGTGCTGGCTCAGGCGGCGACGCTTTGCGTCGCCGGTGGCAACCAGTTCCAGGGCAGCAGCTCGGCGAGCCGGTTGATGGGATAGCTGCCGATGCGGGCGATCACGTCGCACAGGTAGGCCTCGGGCTCGATGCCGTTGAGCCGTGCGGAGCGGATGATCGTGTAGAACGCTGCCGCGCGCTCGCCTCCGGAATCGGAGCCGCTGAACAACCAATTTTTTCTGCCCAGAGCCACTGGCCTGATTTGGTTTTCGGCTGCGTTGTTCGATATCTCCAGCCGCCCGTCATCGAGGTAACGCGTGAGCGCGTGCCACCGCGAGCGGGCGTAGCGGATGGCGCCGGCGAGATCGCTCTTGCCCGGGATCAGCTTGAGCTGCTCGTCGAGCCAGGTCGCCAGCTCGTCGATCTTGGGTCGCGCCGTTCGCTGGCGCACGCCCCGTCGAATCTCCGGCGGCTTTCCGGCGATCACGCGCTCGATATCGAATAGCGCGCCGATGCGATCGAGCGCACCTAAAGCGATCGCCGACTTGTGGGAGGCGTACTCGTCGAAGAAGCCGCGTCGCACATGAGCCCAGCAGGCAACCTCGGCGACACGCGGTGGCCCTTGCAGCAGAGCCGCATCGGCGGATCGTCCGCCTGCGATCTCGTATAGCCGGCCGAAGCCGGCATATCCGTCGGCGTGCAGCCAACCGACGAACTGCGCCAGCTCTGCGCGGCAGTGCTCGCCTTTGCGATCGGGCGTGTAGCGATAGAGCACGGCCGGTGGTGCCGTACCTGCATGGGCCCGCTCATCGCGCAGGTAGACCCACTGCCGACCAGTCTTCGTCTTGCCCGCGCCCGGCGCGAGCACCGGCACGGGCGTGTCGTCGGCGTGGATGACATGCCCCGCCATGACGTGAGCAGCGATCAGCTCGACTAACGGACGCAGCAGCCAGGCGACGTGGCCGAGCCATTCGGCCAGCTGTCCGCGATCGAGATCGAGGCCGCTGCGGGCGTAAATCTCGACCTGGCGATAGAGCGGAAGATGGTCGCAGAACTTCGCAACTGCGATGTGGGCGAGGAAGCTCGCATCCACCATGCCGCGCGGGATCGGCAGCTCCGGCATCGGCGCCTGTACCATGGTCTCGCACTTGGCGCACGAGCACGCCGGACGCACGTGGCGGTTCACCTCGAAGCGCGCAGGGACGTAGGCCAGCACCTCGGTGACGCTTTCGCCGACGGTGCGCTGATCGGCGCCGCCGCAGGTCTTGCAGACGCCGGGCGGCATGTGCACGACGTTGCGACGCGGCAGCTCGGGCGGCAGCTGGCGGCGCTTCTTTTTCTCGGGTTGCGCAGCTGCGGCGGGTTGCACCTGCGGGCTCGACGCCTCCGGCTCGGGGGGCTGCGGCACCGATGCTTCGGCCTCGGCTTTCGCCGTCTCGGCCTCCTCCAGAGCCAGCTCGAGCTGGGAGATGACGCGCTCGATGCGCTCGGAGCTCGAACCGAACTTCTCACGGCGGAGCTTGGCGATCTGGGCCTTGAGCTTCTCGATCGTCAGCTGCGTGACGATAAGGCCGTTCTTCGCCGCGGCCAGCTCGCTGACCTTGATCGCCAGCTCGCTGCTTCGGGCCAGCAACTCGGCATCCTTCGCGATCAGCCGCTGCTTCAACTCGGTGATGTCGTCGGGCAGCTGATCGGGCGCGAGCGGCATGCCCCAGATTTATCTGCTTCGTGCGGCGCGGCAGCAGAGTCACGTGGTCGCAGTCCACAGATTATCCGGCCAACGTCGGCTGCCACGTCGGTCGCGGCGCCCTCCACTCCAGACCTTCCACAAGCATCGACAGCTGAGCCGGCGTCAGTGTGACCGAGCCCTCCTTGGTGTTGGGCCAGGTGAATCGGCCTTTCTCCAGCCGCTTGGCGAACAGGCAAAAGCCTTGGCCGTCCCAGTAAAGAACCTTGACGAGATCGCCCCTACGGCCGCGAAAGCAGAAGAGTGCACCCGAGAACGGGTCCTGCTTCAGCACATCCTGCGCCATAATGCTCAAGCCGTCGAAGCCGCGCCGCATGTCGGTGACGCCGCACGCCAGATAGATGCGTACGCCGGCAGGGATCGTGATCACCGCGCGCCTCCATCAAGCGCGGCAACGAGCAGAGCCAAGGCTGCTGGATCGATACACTCCTCGACCTTGATGATGCGGCCGTTGGTCAACGCGATCTCGATGCGGCCGACCCGACGCTGTTCCCGCGCAGTCCGTGCAGTCCTCGTCGGTGGCACGGCGCAACGCTGATCCGTGATGGCGGCCACGTGCACAGGCACGAAGGCAGGCTTCTCAGGCTCGGCCAGACCGACCCCGGCAATGCGTCCTTCGCGCGCTTGCCGCCGCCACAGATAGATCAGCGCCCGGCTGACACCGCGGCGATCCGATGTGGCCGCGACCGAACTCCCAGCACGGAACGCCTCATCGAGGATCGCCACCTTCTCCTCCGGCGTCCACCGCCGCCGGCGCGCAATTGTGCTGATGATCTCAACGGGCCTGGCCACTGGCGTCCTTACGATCAGTCGTAAGGACAGTATGCTTCACCCACCGCCCCTCGACCCGCAAGGCACAGCAGCCGCAGTCGTGAGGGGACGCTTACCCTTGTTCAGGTCATGGCACTCAACAGTAAGTCTTTGCAGGTGCACAGACTTTCTGTTGCTGGGGATCCAACTGCCGTGGCGGCGACGGACCGGCGACGCGTGAAGATGACCCAATGTATGGTCCGCCTCCTTCAAGACCTCGCCTCGAAAGCCGATTGTTATGCGGGCTTGTCGAGTGCGCCTTTACAGTCGAACATGCAAATGTCTAAATGTGTGCTCCTGCCTATGAAGGGCGTGTCGCCAATAGGCGGGCGTCTGCGCGCCCCGACCCAGTCAACCTCGGAGTGCCTTGTCGGCGTTCCTATCGAATCTCAGGTTCGAAGGGACTGCTGAAAAGATTGGATAATTGGCTGCACCTAGGGAGAACGCCAATGACCGATATCGATCGGAGACA
>DATEVP010000377.1:0-4002 GCA_035258465.1 Hyphomicrobiaceae bacterium | reverse complement strand
CCACGCCAGGCCTGGCGGTGCGCGGCCAGAAGGAGAGGGGGAAATGCTCGATATGCCAGGCCGGCGCGTCGATCGCCTGCTGCAGGTTCATGCGCGGGCGCGCGCTGCCGCGGCTGACATGGCGCAGGAAGAACTGGCAGTTCCACTGGTCCTGCTGGTCGCCGCCGGGCGTGCCCCAGGTGAGATAGGGGTCGCCGTCGCGCAGCGCCATGCCGACGGACAGCGTCGAGCGCGGTCGCTTGCCCGGCGCCAGGGAAGCGGGCAGGCCCTCCTCGAGCCAGAACATCTGCCCGCGCGTGCCGAGCGGCCAGCCGAGCTCGGGGATCACCGGCGAGGACTGCAGCCAGCCGCCCGACGGCGTGGCCGTGAACATGTTGCCGGCCTTGTCGATGACGTCGATGTGCACGGTGTCGCCGCGCACGGCGCCCGACGGCGCCACCTCGGCCTCGCCGGCGCCATGGCCCGTGTGCACGCGCGCAAACGTCGGCTCGCCGGCCCCGGCCGCGGCAGCCCGCGCGCCCTTGATGATCACGCGGCCGCCGTAGCCCTCGATCCTGCCCGGGCGCTGCTCGCGCGAAGCCTGCTCGCCGATGAGCTTGCGCCGCTCGGCGTTGTAGGTGTCCGACAGCAGGGTCTCGAGCGGCACGTCGACGAACTTCGGGTCGCCGTAGAACGCCTCGCGATCGGCGTAGGCGAGCTTGGCGCATTCGATCCAGGTGTGGATGAAGTCCGGGCCCGCCGGATCGAGCCGGTCGACATCGAAGCCCTTGAGGAGGGCCAGCTGCTGCAGCAGCACGGGCCCTTGCGTCCACGCGCTGGGCTTCAAGACGCGATAGGGGCCGTAGTCGAGGTGGACCGGCTCCTCCAGGACGGGGAGCCACGTCGCCATGTCGTGCGCGGTCAGCACGCCGCGGTGGCGGCGGCCGCTCACGTCCATCACCTCGCTCGTGCGGCAGAACCGATCGATGGCCTCGGCGACGAAGCCCTGGCTCCAGGCGCGGCGCGCGCGCTCGATCTCCTTTTCGCGCCCGCCGCCGCCGGCCTCGGCCTCCTTCAGGATGCGCTCGTAGGTCTCGGCGTGCTTGACATTGGTGAAGAGGGAATGGGGCGCCGGCACCTTGCCGCCGGGCAGGTAGACGTTGGCCGACGTCGGCCAGTGCTCGCGGAAGAGGGTCTCGACCGTGGCGATGGTGGCGCAGCCGCGCTCGACCAGCGGGTAGCCGTTGCGCGCATAGGCAATTGCCGGCGCCAGCACGTCGCGCAGGCTGAGCGTGCCGAAGTCGCGCAGGATCAGCATGTAGGTCTCGAAGGTGCCGGGGATGCACGCGGGCAGCAGGCCCGTGCCCGGCATGATGTCGAGGCCGAGCTCGTCGCGGTAGCGGGCAATGGTGGCGCCCGCCGGCGCCGGGCCCTGGCCGCATACGACGACGGGCTTGCCGCTCTTCACCTCGTAGAGAATGACGGGGACGTCGCCGCCGGGCCCGCACAGATGCGGCTCCACCACCTGCAGCGTGAAGGCGGTTGCCACGCCGGCATCGAAGGCGTTGCCGCCGCGCTCCAGCACGCCCATGCCGACGGCGGTGCCGATCCAGTGGGTGGAGGCGACGACGCCAAAGGTGCCGTCGATCTCGGGCCGCGTCGTGAACGGGCCTGAATTGATGTTGGCCATCGCTGGGCTCCACCGGTGCAGCGGGAGGACGTCTCGGCCGGCAGAGTAGGTTGCCCGGGCGCGCAATTCAACGCTGGGCCAATTCGACGACCCGGTCTTGTGCTCGCGCGGCGGCGCTGGTCTCGGCCGCGAGCCGCCCGATGCACTCATTCAGTCCCTGCTGCCAGGGCGGCAGGCGCAGGCCGTAGACGCGTTCGAGCTTGCCGCAGTCGAGCCGCGAATTGGGTGGGGGCCCAACGGACGTGGGATAATCGTCGGTGCTGATGGGCAGGAGGGGCACCTGGGGCGCGCCAAGGCGAGCCGCGGTGTTCACGATCGCCGTGGCGAAGCCGTGCCAGGTCGTCGCACCGCTGCCGGCGGCATGGAACACGCCCCAAACGTCGCGCCTGTTGCCGTCGGCCAGCTTGGCTGCAATCGCGAGCATCGTCCGGGCGAGATGTGGCGCGAACGTCGGATTGCCGTGCTGGTCGGCCACCACGCGCAGCTCGGACCGCTCCCTCGACAGCCGCACGATGGTCTTGAGGAAATTGTGGCCGTGCGCGCCGAAAACCCAGGCGGTGCGCAGGATCACGTGGCGCGGATTGGCGGCCACGACCGCGGCCTCGCCCGCGAACTTGGATCGGCCATAGACGCCCGCAGGATTGGGCAGGTCGGTCTCGATGTAGGGCGCAGGCTTGAGGCCGTCGAACACATAGTCGGTGGAGATGTGAATGATCGGGCAGCCATGGGCGTTGGCCGCGCGAGCGAGCGCGCCCGCCCCGTCGCGATTGACGGCGAAGGCGGCATCGACCTCGCGCTCCGCCTTGTCGACGGCGGTGTAGGCCGCCGCGTTGACGACGACATCGGGCGCAACCGCATCGAGCGCACGAGCGATGCTTGCTTGATCGACGAGATCGAGCTCCGGACGGCCGACCGCGACCACGTCGACGCCTCTGTAGAACGGCGCGCACTCCACGAGAGTGCGCGCGAGCTGGCCTCGCGCACCCGCCACCAGGATCTTCACGTCTGCCCTCCACGCACGCCGCACAGCCGCCGATCCCTACGCCGGCTAGCAAGCCTCGTGCCCGGGGGAGCACTACAAGGGTTAACGGAGGGGCAAGGCCGGCCGGCGCGTCAGCCGGCTTGGATCGCGAGGGCCGTTGGCCCTATCGCCGCCGCGAGCGTGTCAATGCAACCAGCGAAAGGATCTCGAACAGCATCTGCGCCGCGGCCTGCGCCGTGTTGGTGGTGGCGTCGTATTGCGGCGCCACCTCGACGACGTCGCCGCCAATAATGTCCAGGCCGGCGCAGCCGCGCACCAGCTCCATGGCCTCCCGCGTGCTCAAGCCCCCAGCTTCCGGGGTTCCGGTGCCGGGGGCGAACGCCGGATCCAGACTGTCCACGTCGAAGGAGATGTAAGTCGGGCCGTCGCCCGTCACCTCGCGCATCTTCTCGATCGTCCGCGCGAGACCGAGACTGGCGAATTCCTCGGCGTGGATGACGGTCATGCCGCTGTCGCGGGAGAACTCCCAAAGGTACTCGGCGCCGCCGCGAATGCCGATCTGGATGGTTCGTTCCGGGTCGAGGACGCCCGCCAGCACCGCCTGCCGGAACGGCCCGCCATGATGGAACTTGGCCCCCTCGAACGGGCCCGCGGTGTCGCAATGGGCATCGATGTGCACGAGGCCGACGGGGGCCTGCCTCCCGAGCGCCTTGAGGATCGGGAAGGTTATGGAATGATCACCGCCCACGCTCAGGGGCGTCACCCCCGCCGCGGCGATCTTGGTAAAGAAGGCCTCGATATCCTCGCAGCTTTGCTCGAGGCTGAAGCGGCTGCGAAAAGGCACGTCGCCGATGTCGGCAAATTTCACCTCGGTGAGCGGCGCCAGGCGATGGACATGGTGATAGGGACCGATCCGCTCGATGTTGCGCACCGCCCGCGGCCCGAGCCGGGCGCCTCCCCTGTTGGTCACGCCCAGATCCACGGGCACGCCGACCAGCGCCGCCTCGAGGCCGCCGAAGTCGGGGAGCTGGGGCGCATCGAGCCGCAGCGGCGCACCCAGGAACGTCGAGACGCCCTCGTAGGGCTTCGGGCGCCGGTCGCTGCCGGCGAACACCATGGCGATGACCTTCTCGAACTGCGGATCATGGGCTTTGGCCGGAGCGCCATCCGCATACTTTGCGCGCAGCTTCTCGAGCTTATCGCCATCCATGCTCAAGCCTCGGTTCCACGAATGCGCCTCGGTTACCGCCAATTGCAGCGTACATTTTTACCTATTCTTATCCATGATCGTCCTCCTTTTTCCTGGGGATACCCCTCAGAAGGAACCTATTAGGAGACGGCCCCGATAATT
>DATEVP010000376.1:0-4323 GCA_035258465.1 Hyphomicrobiaceae bacterium | reverse complement strand
AGGCGGGCAAGGCTCGCGCCTTTGGCGTGCACGGCGGACGTGGCATAGGCCGCGGCATGCGCGCCGAACTGCTGTTGCACGAGGGACTTGGTCATGCGGAGCCTTCGGAGTTATGGGGTCAGACCCTTGTTCGAGGTCGCGTTCGGTTAGCGGCGACAGATCCGAGGGTCTGACCCCGTAACTCCAACCTATCACGGCCCCTTGCCGGCCGCCCAATCCTTGAAGAGGGTGGCCGTCGCCGCGTCAGCGGGGAAGAAGCACTCGATCCTGATCTCCTGCGCGGTGATGTCCTGCGGCGTGCCGAGCGTCGCCAGCGTGGTGAACAGCCTGAGCGAGCGGTCGCCCTTGGCGAAGTGCATGGCGAGCACAGGGCCTTGCGCCTCCTCGATGGCCGGCAATTCGCTGATGCGCGGCACGTCCGGGTAGGCGAGCAGGCGCCGAAGGAGCGCGGCCGTCTCAGCCGTGCCGTCGGCGACCGCGTCGGCCTGCACGCCACGCAGGAAGTAGAGCGCCACCTCGCGCCAGTTGACGATCAGCGGACGCAGCGCATTCGGCGCCACGAGCGCGTCGGCGAGATTGATGGGTTGCAACGGATCGGGCGCGCTCGGAGGGGTGTCGGTCAGGAAGCCGACGAAACGCTGGCCGCCGCCGTTGGCGCGCAGCAGGTTCCAGCGGCGATCGACGACGAAGGCCGGGTAGGGCTCCTGCTGCGCCAGCATGTAGTCGAGCGCCTGGTTGACGACGGCGAGCGCGGGCGCCTCCAGCGCGCTCTCGCGCCACACGGGCGCGTAGCCGGCCGCGAGCAGCAGGGCATTCTGCTGGCGCAGCGGCAGGTCCAGGGCGGCTGCCAGGCGCAGCACCATCTCCCGGCTCGGGCTCGTGCGCCCGATCTCGAGAAAGCTCAGGTGCCTTTGCGAGACGTCGGCTGCGCCGGCCAGCTCGAGCTGCGAGACGCCGCGCCGCTCCCGCCACCATTTGAGCCGCGCCCCGAAGTTGGCAGCCGCTTCCATTATTACCTGCCGCGTAGTTGATCGTCGTCCGTAAACATCGCACTCCTCACCGTCTCGGTGAAGGAGCATTTGCGATGAACGAGCGGCTCGGGGTTGGCGTGGCGATCCTGTCGAGCTCCTTCGGCGCCGGCGCGGCGGTGGCCACGCGCTATCTGATCGGCGCCGCCGACCCGTTTACGCTGGCCGCCATCCGCTTCGGCGGCGGCGTGCTGTGCCTGCTGCCGCTGGCGCTCCTGCTTGGCGTGCGCTGGCCGCAGCGCGGCGACTGGCCGGCGGTCGCGGGCCTCGGCTTCATGTTCTACGCGGTGTTCTTCGTGTTCTACAACGTGGCGCTCGCCTATACGACGGTGGCGCGCGGCACGCTCGCGCTCTCGACGCTGCCGCTGATGACCATGCTCGTTGGCGCGCTGCTCGGCATCGAGGCGCTGAGCGCACGCAAGACCACGGGCGTCCTGCTGGCCATGCTCGGCGTATCCATCGCGCTTGCCACCGGGCTTGCGCATGCCCCCGCGGGCGCCTGGCGCGGCGATCTGATCATGGCGGCGGCGACCTTGTGCATGGCCCTCTACAACGTCTGGTCGCGCCCCTACATCCAGCGCTCGAGCGCCCTTGGGTTCTTGACGTTGGGCATGGCGGTCGGCGGAGGGGCGTTGGTCCTGATCAGCCTGCTGTCCGGCGGAGCGGGGCAGGTGGCAAGGCTCGGGCCCGTCGACTGGATCGCCGCGATCTACCTTGCGGCCGGCGGCGGCGCGCTCGCGTTCTTCCTCTGGGTGTATGCCCTGCAGCACGCGAGCCCCACGCGGGTCGCCAACACCATGGCCGTCAATCCGCTGGTTGCCGGGGTGCTGGCCGCGATCCTCCTGGGCGAGCCGATCACGCTCAATCTCGCCATCGGCCTGCTTGCCGTGTTCGCCGGCATCTGGATCGCGACGACGGACCGGCCGGCTCCATCGCCCCGCGCACAAACGCCGGCAGGGCACTGAGGCGACTCCGCCGGCGGACCTATTGCCCCAGCAGCAGCACCAGCGGCGGGGCTAGCAGGCAGAAACCGTGGAGCGCGTAGACGTTGCCGGCGTAGCGCAGCAACGCCCATGTCCTCTCCTCCCAGCCCGGGCCGTGCTCGGCGCGCGCCATCAGATAGTCGACGCGCGCGTGGTTGAAGGGGCAGCTGCGCACCGCCTCGTTGTAGCGCCGGCGGAAATCCTGCACGACACCGGCGTCGGGCGCGCGCGTCAGCTTGAGCTCGTGATAGAGGTCGTTCACGGTGAGCGCACAGACGTGCATATGGTGCGCTTTCGTTCGGTAGTCGTTCATGGCCTCGATCAGGGCGAGCACCAGCGTGAAGATCGACGACATGATCGACACCAGCGTGATCAGACGGCTGGCCGACTCGCTGAGCCCGGAGGCGTAGATCGCCTGCCATACGGAGAGACCGACGAAATAGAGCGACACCATGGAGGTGGCAAACAGCGACAGCGTGTGCTTGCGCTCGAGCCGCTCGGCGGCATTGAAGCGCGCGGCTTTCACGGTGCGCATGGCGCTGAGCAGCTGATCGGCGGCGCGGGCGTCTGGATGGTCGGTGCCGTTGGCCGGTTTGGGTCCGCGTCGGGCGGCAACCGCCTGCTCGATGGACGCGACCACTTGCGGGGTAAACCCCCGCTCTTGGCGAGGCGGCTCGGCCGGTTGCGGCGCAAACCGCGACTCTTGGCGAGGCTCGGCCATGGCTCCCCCTTCGAAGCGCTGATTCGCGTCAGCGGAGGGTAGGCGCGGGCGCACTGCGCTCTAAAGGGCGAAGCTTCGCTCGTCCACAGTACAGCGCCGCAAGGACGTCAATGGATGCGGAGCTCGCCGCCGACGAGGCGCAGCTCGGCCGGCGTGATCAGCTTCTTGTGCGCGACCGTCACGCGGAAAAGCTTGCCCTCGAGGTTCGACGACCAGAAATCGAGGAAGGTCTTCAGGCGCGGGAAGCGCGGATGCACATCGTACTCCTGCCAGATGAAGCTCTGCAGCAGCGAGGGATGGTCCGGCATCCGGTAGAGGATTTCGGCCGTGGTCAGGCTGAAGCCTGCGAGCTGGGCTCGGAAGTCGCGGTCAGTCATGGCGGTCACCTCACCCCGCTGACACGCATCACGTCCAGGCAATGTAGTCGAGATTCGCGCACGTTAGGTTGCATAGTTCCCACACAGCTCCGTGGCTCGATGCGACCGTCGCGCTCTCTCGGCAGTCGTGGTCGCTCGGATCATCTTGCCCGCCGCCTATCCGCAGCGTGGCGAATTCTCAACGACGCAAATCCCGCTCCAGTTCCGTTGCCGGCGCTGCATCTACGTGCAGCTTCTGTTTTCGGCGCTTCCGTGGTCGTTGAACGCAGGAACGGACCCGATACCGATGGAGGGCCGCTCCCGCGCCCAATTGGCACTCTCCGCTTGACACTGCTAACAGGTCTCTCATATAGCTGGCGCGCGGCTGCGGGCGCGGCCCCTCGTGGGCCAGTCAGGCACGCCGCGTCACCAAATCAGTTGGGAATTTTGCTCCAAAACCAGTGAGGTAGAGGCCATGAAGTTTCGTCCTCTGCACGACCGTGTCGTCGTGCGCCGGATCGAGGAAGACATGAAGACCGCGGGCGGCATCATCATTCCCGACACCGCGAAAGAAAAGCCGATGCAGGGCGAGATCATTGCCGTCGGTCCGGGTGCGCGCGATGAGTCGGGCAAGCTCGTCCCCCTCGACGTGAAGCGGGGCGACAAGGTCCTGTTTGGCAAGTGGTCCGGCACCGAGGTCAAGATCGACGGCGAGGAGCTCCTCATCATGAAGGAGAGCGACATTCTCGGAGTCATCGAGGGAAAAGCAACCGTCCGGGCCGCGGCCTGATCGCGTGGCTCCTGAGCTTGATCGGGGTAAAGGGGTCAGACCCCTTTCCTCCGGCCGCAATGATCTCTTCTAAACGCAGGACGAAAAGGGTCTGACCGGTCCGACCCCCTTCCCTCCCCACCTGGAGTAGCCAATCATGGCAGCCAAAGAAGTAAAGTTCTCTCAGGACGCCCGCGAGCGCATGCTGCGTGGCGTCGACATCCTGGCCAATGCGGTCAGAGTGACGCTCGGCCCCAAGGGTCGCAACGTCGTGCTCGACAAATCCTACGGCGCGCCGCGCGTCACCAAGGACGGGGTGACGGTGGCCAAGGAGATCGAGCTCGAGGACAAGTTCGAGAACATGGGCGCGCAGATGCTGCGCGAGGTCGCCTCCAAGACCTCCGACGTCGCCGGCGACGGCACCACGACGGCGACGGTGCTCGCGCAGGCCATCATCAGGGAAGGC
>DATEVP010000375.1:0-6107 GCA_035258465.1 Hyphomicrobiaceae bacterium | reverse complement strand
TGTGAGCGTGACAGCGCTTGCGGAGCAAGGGGGTCGAAACACAGATGCCAGCCCTTGATGGGCTCGCCGCCCTCGCCCACGGCACCCTCCTCTCGCCGTTCACGCGCACCACCCGCCTGCTTGCAGGCATCGAGCCCGGTCACGCCGCGACGATCGACATGTCGGCCGGCGACCCGCGCGAGGCCATGCCCGGCTTCATCATCGACAAGCTCGCCGAGGCGAAGGATTTGTTCTCCACCTATCCGAAGATCCGTGCCTCCGACGAGCTGCGCGGGGCGATCGCGGCCTGGCTCGGCCGGCGCTACGGCCTCGACGGCAAGGTCGATCCCGCGCGTGAGGTCCTTCCTGTGAACGGATCGCGCGAAGGCCTCTTCTTCGCCGCGCTGCCGGCGGTCGGGCGCAAGCGCGTAGACGGCCGCCCGGCCATGCTGATCGTCAACCCGTGCTACCAGCCCTACGTGGCCGCGGCTTATGCGACGGGTTGCGAGCCGATCTTCCTCAACGCCGCGGCCGCTACCGGCCATCTCCCCGATCTCGATGCCCTGGAAGGCGAGCCCGAGAGTCTCGCCCGCGCGACGGCCTTCTACGTGGGGTCTCCCGCCAACCCGCAGGGGGCCGTGGCGAGCGCCGACTACATCCGCCGTGCTCTGGCGCTCGCCCGCCGCTACGACTTCATGCTGTTCTTCGATGAGTGCTATTCGGAGATCTACTCCTTTGAGCCGCCGACCGGTGCCCTGCAAGTGGCGGCTCAAACGCCGGAACGCTTCGCCAACCTGGTGGTCTTCAACTCGCTCTCCAAGCGCTCGAACCTGCCGGGCTTCCGCTCGGGCTTCCTAGCCGGCGACGGCGATTTCCTGCAGACGCTGGCCGAGATCCGCAACCTGACCGCTCCACAGATGCCGGGCCCGGTGCAGCATGCCTCCGCCGCGGTCTGGTCCGAGGAGCAGCACGTCACCGTCATCCGCCGGGCCTATCGCGCCAAGTTCGATGTCTGCGACGAGCTGCTTTCCGGCCGCTTCGGCTACCGACGGCCGGATGGCGGGTTTTTTCTGTGGCTCGATGCCAGCCGCCTCGGGAATTCCGAGCAGGCCACGCTAGCCATTTGGCAGAAGTGCGGGGTCAAGGTTATTCCGGGCGACTACCTGGCCCAGGAGGACAGTCACGGCATCAACCCGGGGCGCAACTTCATCCGCGTCGCGCTGGTGCACGATGCGGCCACGGTCAGGCAGGCGCTCGAGCGTATCATCAAGCTGGACGCGTGACCGCTCGCGCCGGTATGGCGTATCGGGTCGACGATGACGCACGATCTTATGCGTGCGCGTCCTCGCCCGCGCCCTCGAAGGGATACGCCGCTTCCACCACATAGGGCCCGCCCCCCGATCCCGGCCGCGCCGAGAGCAGCACGAAGCGGCTCGCCGTGAAGGGCTGCGTGCGCAAGGCGCCGTTCTCCTCCAGGAACCGGGCCACGGCTTGCGGCCGCGTGCGGCGCAGGCGTGCCAGCGTCACGTGCGGCCTGAAATCGCGCGGATCGGGCTCCAGCCCCGCCGCCCGTGCCGCGCGCTCGTGCGCCCGATAGAGAGCGTCGAGCTCCGGCCCCGCCGAGATGCCGGCCCACAGCACGCGGGGCTCGCGGCCGCCGAAGGCGCCGGCGCCTTGCACGGCGAGCGGGAACGGCTGCCCGCGCACCTCGGCAAGCGCATCGGCGAAATCATCGGCCGTGCGCGCGTCGACGTCGCCGACGAAGCGCAAGGTGATGTGCATGTTCTCCGCCTCGATCCACTTGGCGCCGGCCAGCGGCGCGCGGATCAGCGACAGGCGCAGGCGGATCGCCTCGGGGATCTCGAGGCCGGTGAAGAGCCGCGGCATCGCCTAGCCTTTTGCGTTCCTGGCCTGGCGGGCGCGCACCCGCTCGATCAGCTGCTCGACCGAGGGGAGAATGCGCTTCGTGATCTCGGCCACGCCACGGCCGTTGGGATGGAGGCCGTCGCCGAGATTTAGCTGGGCGTTGAGCGCCACGCCGTCGAGAAAGAACGGGTAGAGGAGCGTGCCGTGCTTCCCCGCGAGGTCGCGGTAGATGGCATCGAACTCCTGCGTATAGCCTTCGCCCAGATTGCGCGGGGCGATCATGCCCGCCAGCAGCACCTCGGCGCCGCTGGCCTTGATGGTGGCGATCATCTTGTCCAGATTGGCCTTGGCCCGGTTTACATCGAGCCCGCGCAGCGCGTCGTTGGCGCCGAGCTGGAGGATCACGGCGTCCACGCGCTCGGGCAGCGACCAGCGCAGCCGCTCGAGCGCACTCGCCGTCGTATCGCCTGAGACGCTGGCGTTGATCACCTCAACGGCTAGGCCGCGCGCCTTCAGGCTCCGTTCCAGTTGAGCCGGAAAAGATTCGGTTGCCTTGAGCTGAAAGCCCGCCGACAAGCTGTCGCCGAACACGGCGATGCGCACTTTCGGCCCCGGGGCCTGCGCCAAGGCCGCGGTGGCAAGCGCGGCAAACAGCCAATTGCAGAGGAGAACGCGAAACACCATGTTTGCGAGGCCTCTTTTCGATGGCACTGTCCGCATCCGGTGTCGCTCCCGTCTCATATGCTCCAGCCTGCCTTACTGAAGTAGAAACTCGCTCAAATCGAGACAAGAGTTCGAGAGCCTCAGGAATCGTGGCCAACTCCGTCATTGCCCTCGACAACGTCTCCCTCACCCTGTCCAGCCGCGCCGGACCGGTGGAGATCTTGAAACGCGTCGATCTTGCGGTTGCGCCTGGCGAATCCGTGGCCGTGGTCGGCCCCAGCGGGTCGGGCAAGACCTCGCTGCTGATGATCGTCGCCGGCCTCGAGCGGGCAACCTCGGGTTCCGTGCGCGTGGCCGGCCATGATTTCGGCAGGCTCGGCGAGGACGAGCTTGCGCTCGTGCGCGGCGCCAACATTGGCATCGTGTTCCAGTCCTTCCATCTCGTGCCGACCATGACGGCGCTCGAGAACGTGGCGCTGCCGCTGGAGTTTGCCGGCAGGTCGGACGCCTTCGAGGTGGCGCGCGCCGTGCTGGCCGAGGTGGGGCTCGCGCACCGCAGCGATCATTTTCCGGCCCAGCTCTCGGGCGGCGAGCAGCAGCGGGTTGCCATCGCCAGGGCGCTGAGCCCCCGCCCGCAGATCGTGCTGGCCGACGAGCCGACCGGCAATCTCGATCACAACACCGGCGAGCAGGTCGTCGATCTGCTGTTCGGCCTGCACCGCCGGCGGCAGGCGACCCTGGTTCTCGTCACCCACGATCTCAATCTCGCCGGGCGCTGCGGCCGCCTGGTGCGCATGCTGGACGGGCAGATTGCCGGCGCGGAGCTGGCATCGGCATGACCGTCGCGGTCCCAGTCGTGCGGCCGAGGCCGTTCAGGCGCAGGCTGCCGCTGGCGCTCTCCCTGGCGCTGCGCGAGCAGCGCAACGGCCTCAAGGGCTTCTACGTCTTCATCGCCTGCGTGGCGCTGGGCGTTGCGGTGATCACCGGCGTGGGCGCGCTTGCCGACGCTCTGCGGGCGAGCTTCGAGCGCCAGGGCGAGGCCCTGCTCGGCGGGGACGTGACGCTTTCGCGGCCGCATCGTCCCGCCGAGGGCGACGAGCGGGAGTGGCTCTGGCGCCAGGGCCGCGTCGCCGAGATCGCCACCATGCGCGCCATGGCGCGCCGCCTCGACGGCAGCTAGCCGGCGCTGGTCGAGGTGAAGGGCGTCGATGCCGCCTACCCGCTCGTCGGCAACATTGCCCTCTCCGGCGGGTTGTCGCTCAGCGACGCCATCCGCCGCGAGCCCGGCGCGGCCATCGATCCGATCCTGCTCGAGCGGCTGGGCCTCGAGGTCGGCGACCGGCTCTCGCTCGGCACCACGCAAGTGCCGATCCGCGCCACCATCGAGGCCGAGCCCGACAAGCTCACCGAGCGCCTCACCGTCGGGCCGCGCGTGTTGGTCTCGCTCGAAACTCTGAAACGCACCGGCCTCATCGAGCCGGGCAGCCTGGTGGGCTGGCGCTACGCGCTCAAGCTCGACGGGGCCGCGGGGCGATCCGACGGCGATCTCGTGGCCTTTCGCGAGCGCATCAAGCAAGCCCTGCCCGAGGGCGGCTTCACGGTGCGCGACCGGCGCGATCCCTCGCCGCAAATCTCGCGGGCGCTCGAGCGGTTGCGCCAGTTCCTGACGCTGGTCGGGCTCACGGCGCTGCTGGTCGGCGGCGTCGGCGTCGCCAACGCCGTTGCCACCTACATCGACCGCCGGCGCAAGGTCATCGCCGCCTTCAAGAGCGTCGGCGCCACCAGCCGCGTCATCTTCGCCATCCACCTGCTGCAGGTGCTGCTGATCTCCGGCATCGGCATCGTCATTGGCATCGCGCTCGGCTTCCTCATTCCCGTGGCGTTGACGGCCTTCCTCGGCGACACCCTGCCGATCAAGGCCGAGCTCACGGTGACGCCGCGCAGCATCCTCACCGCCGTGGCCTATGGCCTCCTGGTGGCGCTGCTCTTCACGCTGTGGCCGCTCGGACGCGCCGAGCTGGTTCGCGCCGGCGTGCTGTTCCGCGACGAGGTGGCGCCCGAGCGCATCCTGCCGCGGCGGCGCATCATCGCCCTCACGCTGGCCGCGGCTGGATTGCTGGCGGGGTTCGCCATTTACACCTCGGAGGCCCGCTGGCTCGCCTTCTACTATTGCCTCGGCATCCTCGGCGTCTTTGCCGTGTTCCTCGGCCTCGGCACGGCCATCACCTGGGCGGCCAAACGCATACCGAGGCCGCGCCGGCCGGAGCTGGCGCTGGCCGTCCGCAACCTCGGCGCCCCCGGCGGCCTCACCCGGTCGGTGGTGCTCTCCCTCGGCGCGGGCCTCTCGCTCCTCGTCACCGTGGCGCTGGTCGATCGCTCCATCGTCGCCGAGCTGACGGGCCGGCTGCCGGCAGACAGCCCCAACTATTTCGTCGCCGACATCAAGCGCTCGGAGATCGATGCGTTCCTCGCCCTGATCGCGCGCGAGGCGCCGGCGGCGAAGGTCCAGCAGGCGCCCATGCTGCGCGGGCGGATGGTCAAGCTCGGCGACCGCCCGGTCGAGGAGATCAAGGCGCCGCCCGAGGTGCAGTGGGTGCTCAACGGCGATCGCGGCCTCACCTACGCGGCGCAGGTGCCCGAGGGGTCGACGGTTGTCGCCGGCCAGTGGTGGCCCGCCGATTATTCCGGCGAGCCGCTCGTCTCCTTCGAGGCCGACATCGCCAAGGGCCTGCGCCTCAGAATAGGCGATCTCGTCACCGTCAACGTGCTCGGGCGCAACGTCACGGCGCGCATCGCCAACCTGCGCGAGGTGAAGTGGGAGAGCCTCTCGCTCAACTTCGTCCTGGTGTTCTCGCCCAACACGCTCGCCGGCGCGCCGCACAATCTGCTGGCGACGGTGACGCTGCCGAAGGATACCCCGCTCGCCGGCGAGGCCAGGCTCGCCCGGGAGATCGGCCGGGCCTTTCCGGCCTCCACCGCCGTCCGGGTGAAAGACGCCATCGACGCCTTCAATGTCATCTTCGGCCGGGTGATGATCGCCGTGCGCGCCGCCGGCAGCGTCACGCTGCTGGCCGGAGCCCTGGTGCTCGCCGGCGCGCTGGCCACGGCCCAGCGGCGGCGCATCCAGCAGGCCGTGATCTTGAAGACCTTGGGCGCCACCAGCTGGCGCATCCTGCTCTCCCACCTGGCGGAATACCTGGTCCTGGCAGTGTTAACATCGTTCATATCGTTGGTCATCGGCAGCATCGCGGCCTATGCCGTGCTCTATCTCGCCATGGAGATCGACTTTGCCTTCTCGGCCGTTGCCGCCGCCCAGGCCTTGCTCCTGGCGATCGTGCTGGTGGCCCTGTTCGGGGGCTTCGGCACCTGGCGGGTGCTCAAGGCGCCGCCGGTCCCCTATCTGCGCTCTGAGTAAACAGCGTTCGGCCTCTTGTTTGCGACACGTACATACCCCATTATTCAACCAAGTCGCGCGAACGGCTGGGTTCTTGAAATAAGGGCCCTGGCCGCCTTAATTGTGGGCCAAGCTTCGCGACTTGGACCAACGTTGAAGGGAAGGATCAAATGGCTCAATACGACAACAGGTATGCGCAGGCTGG
>DATEVP010000374.1:0-4082 GCA_035258465.1 Hyphomicrobiaceae bacterium | reverse complement strand
TCGATATGTGCCTGGTCATGGTCGTAGAGACCGGCGATCATGCCCGGCAGCATGCCCGAGTAGGGGGTGTGCACCTGCCGGGTGATGAGGGTTAGGCGCACGCCGGGCATCGGGTCCATGCCGAACATGCGCAGCACGCCGACGTGCGAGTGCCCTGCACCGACCAGCACGACATCCTTCAGGACTGGTGTGTGCGCCGTCAGCATCTGGCCCTGCTTTCCGTCCTCATCTTGCCGGCGCGTCGGCGAGCCGTGTTGCCAGCGTCGAGATGCGAAGCGCCTGCCGCAGCCGGCGCGACAAGGCATCGATCAGCGCACACAGGCCGACCGTCGCCAGGATCAGAACCACGGCGACATCGAAGCGAAGCTCGGAGATGGCGGCATCGACGTAGTAGCCCAGTGTCGCCACTCCGAGAATGCCGAAGATCGCGCTCTCGCGCACGATGATCTCCCAGCGATAGAGGTTGTAGGCCAGGAACTGTCCGTAGAGGCGCGGAGCGGTATCGTAGGCGTAGAGATTGAGCCCCTTCGGCGCGTCCGGACGGTAGTCCAGCGCGTCGGCATGCCGCCCCATCAGATAGCCGACGATGGCGCCGTTGTGCACGGCGAGCGCAATGATCGCCGGCAGCATGGACGGTCCCAGCAATTGCAGCAGCACGTAGGCCAGCATGTATTCCGGCGTCGAGCGCACCACGACGAGCAGAACGCGGCCGGCGGGCTGCCCGATGCTCCCCACGAACTGACGGGAGACCAGGGGAAACAGCAACAGTGCCAGGATGCCCATGCCGACCAGGGCGATCTGCGCCAGCACGATGGTGTGCCAGGCCCCCGGCAGCACCTGGTTCCAAACGATGGCCTGCAGCCACGCCGCGAAGGCGCTCCATGTTGCGAGGCTTGCGACGTCTCCACCGCGCAATGGCGCAGGCACGATGTCGTGCGTGACGAAGCGGACGAGGTTGGTAAGCGTGGAGCCACCGCCGATCCCCTCGGGCAGCAGCAGCAGGCTGCCGATGAGCAGAAAGGGTAGGGTCGCTGGCCGGGCCCACAGGCGGCGCGTGCCGATCAGGACGTAGAACACACCGAGAAGCGCCGCGGCCTCGGCATATTTGCCTTGCTTGAAGTAGCCCTCGAGGTGGAAGCCGACAGTGGGAAGGCCGACGAAGCCGAGCACCAGGGTCGAGCGCAGCCCGCATTCCAGCCGATAGAGCGTGTAGGTCTTGAACCGCTCGGCGACCTCGGGCAGCCGCGCAAAGGCGAACGCGGAGATGGCCGACGTGCCGTCGGGAAGCACCCTCTCGGCCGACAGATCCGCCTCCTCGATCATCTCGGCAAAGACTTTGGCGAAGATGCCGGTGTATGGAATGGCGATGGCAAGCACCCCTGTGGCCGGGCCGAGGCCGAACACCTGGATCAAAAGCAGGGCCCAGAACAGCTCGTGGATCGAGCGCAGCACGATCGCCGACACGCGCACGGCCGCAAAGCGGGGAAAGGCAATGGCCAGCAGGAAGCCGGCGGTCGCGCCGATGCCGACGCCGACGACGGCAAAAGCTATCGTCCACACCACGCTCCACGCCTCGATCGAAAGGACATCCGGGCGCAGTATCCCGCGCACGAGGCGGAGCATTTCGGCCCCTGGGTTCAGGGCCGTGATGGCGATGTCGGCGACGCCCAAGCACAACAGTGCACTGACCAGGAACAGCAGGCTGGTATTGCCGAACGCGAGACGGTTCACGGCTCGCCCCCGAAATGCCGCAGCAGGTCGTTGGCGGCGAGCTTGCCGGATGGCTCGTCGATAACCTTGCGCCCGTGCTCCAGTACCACGATGCGATCGGCGTGCTCGAGGGCGTGGTGCACGTCGTGCAGGGCGAGCACGAGGGTCTCATGGCGGCTCTCGAGGAGCGAGAGAACATCGGCGCCCTGCACGCGGTCCAACGCCGAGACCGGCTCGTCGCCGATGAGGATCGGGCGGCCATTGTAGAGCGCGCGTGCCACCGAGGTGCGCTGCTGCTGCCCCCCTGACAGCGCCCCTGCCGCACTGAAAATATCGGCCTGGAGGCCGACGCTCTCGAGCACGCTGCGCACCTCGGCCACTTTGCAGGCGGCCGGCCACACGAGGTTGCGCAGGTTGTAGGCGGTCGAGTGGCGGTCCAGCCGGCCCATGTAGACGTTGTGGAACACCGACAGCGGCTTGACGAGGGCGGAAGCCTGCGGAACGAGGGCCACGTCGGCCGGGCGCTGGGCGTAGAGCAGGCCGAGCAGCGTGGACTTGCCGGCTCCGCTGCGCCCCATCACGGCGATCCGCTCGTTGGCGCGCACCGTTAGGTCGATATCGAAAAGGACGGGCCGGCCATTGTAGCCGGCGCACGCCCTCTTCAATTCGAACACGATGGCATCCGTCATGCGGCCATGCCCGCCCGCAATTCGCCGCTAGTTGATGAGACCGGTGAGCTTGCCGACCGCCTCGATCGCCTTGTAGTCGTCGTTCTTGGCCGGAATGAACTTCGTCCGATCGAAGATGGCGAGCAGCTTGGGATCGTCGACGCCGAGGATCGCCGCCTGCAGGCGGGTGGTGAAGCCTACGCCAAACGTCTTGTCGACGTCACCGCGCGCCACCCAGTGATAGTCGGGATAGGTTGGGGTCTCCCAGATCACCGAGACGGTCTTGGTGTCGACCTTGCCGCTCTTGACCTCCTGCTCCCAGACCAGATGGTTGAGCACGCCGACCTGGTAGGCGCCTGACTGCACCAGCTGGATCGTGCGGCTGTGATCGCCCGAGTAGCCGACGCGCGAGAAGGCTTTTTCGGGTTCCTTGCCGAGCGCCTGGCGGATGAAGTGCTCGGGGAAGAGCCGCCCCGAAGTGGACGCACGCGCCCCGAAGGTGAAGGTCTTGCCCTCGATATCCTTCGGAAAGTCCTTGGCGAGCTTCAGACCCGTCGAAGCATGAGCGATGAGATAGCTCTTGAATGCCGCGTCTTCCGCGCCTTGTGCGATCGCCTGCGAGCCGGGCACGGCAAGCCGCGCCTGCACGCCCGTCAAGCCACCGAACCAGGCGAACTGCACCTGATTGTTGGTGAAAGCGGTGACTGCGGCGGGGTAGGCCTTGACCGGAAGATATTTGACCGGAACACCGAGCTTGCTCTCGAAATACCTGGCGTACTGGGTGAATCGTTCGACGAGGCGCGTCTCATCTTCATCCGGGATTGCGGTGAACACCAACGTGGGTTGCTGCGCCTGCGCGGCTCCGGCTGCTAACGCGCTCACGAACGCAATAGTGAGAAATGATCGCTTGAACATTGTATCTCCCTGGTTCCTGCAAGCGCGCTCTCTTGCCGGCGTGACGGCCGGCGCCTCACACACGATAGTGATGGCCGCAGTGACGCCTGTCCCTACACAAATCGCCCCAAACGGCTCACGCCTGCGTGATTCTTCGCGGACCAGGAGGAAAAGGTTACGGGACCTGTGCCGTCCCCACGAAAGCCACTCCGCGGAGGCCGATCGGCCCCGTGCCCAATCGCATTTCGAGGTTCCCGATGAACCGTTGCAAGACGGCAGGTCCGCGCTGGCCGAGGCCGGCAATCATGGCGGCCATACCGGGCGCAAAGCCGATGCGGTCGGAGAGCCAGCGGGCCGAGGGGGCCTCGAGGCGCGCCGTCGCGATCGCAATCGCCGGCTCGGCTAGGCCGGCAGCTTTGAACAGCGCTCGAAAATCGCTCTCCTCGCGGTAGCGCAACTGGGCAGGAAGCGGGGCCGGCGGCTGCTCCGGCCAGACCGACTGGATGGCCGCTCGAAGTTCCGCGGCCAGCTCGTAGTTGTGCGGCTGGGTCCAGGTCACGACCGAAACCGGACCGCCCGGACGCACCACGCGGCGCATCTCGGCCAGGCCGCGGACGGGATCTGGAAACAAGATGACGCCCAGCACGGACAGTGCAGCGTCGAAGGTTGCGTCCTGGAATTGCAGAGCCCGACCATCCATGGCTTGGGGATGGACCGCAAGGCCACGCTCGGCCGCTCTCGTCAGGATGCGATCGACCATGCGGGGGGATGCGTCGATCGCGGTGACCCGCAGTCCCTCTTCGGCCATGG
>DATEVP010000373.1:0-3498 GCA_035258465.1 Hyphomicrobiaceae bacterium | reverse complement strand
CACGAAGGCGGCCATGAAGTCCTTGTCCTTGCGCGGCATGGCCGGCAGGCCGAAGCGGGCGACCGACTGCGGCACCGCCATCTCGATGACCTTCTGCTTCACCACCGCGGTGGGCTCGGTGGAGGCAACGGCCGTGAGCTTGGCTTTGGCCGGCAGCTTGCCGAACAGCGTGTCGAGCATGGCCCCCAGCGTCTTGGCATCGACATCGCCCACGGCGACCACGCGCAGCGTGTCCTTGGCGAAGGTGCGCGACCAGTAGTCGGCAAGATCGGTGCGCTCAATTTTCGCCAGCGATTCGGGCGTGCCGTTGGCGGGCCGGCCGTAGGGATGGTCGGGGAAGGCCATGGCCGCCCATTGCTCGGAGGCGACGCGGTCGGGATCGCGGGCGGCGTAGGCGAGGCTCGCCTGCAGCTGGGCGCGGACGCGGTCGACGGCATCCACATCGAAGCGCGGCTTGTTGATGGCGAGCGCGAGCAGCGCCACCGCCTTGTCCCTGTTCTCCGTCAGCGTCTCGAAGCCGCCGTAGATGGCATCGCGCGAGTCAGTGAAGCTCATGCGCATGGCGATCTCCTCCATGCGCTCCTGAAACTGCTTGGCGGTCAGGTCGCCGGCACCCTCGTCGAGCATGCCGGTCAGGAAATTGCCCAACCCCTCCTTGCCGATCGGGTCCTGCGCGTTGCCGCCCTCGAAGGCAAAGCGGAGCGCGATCAGCGGCACGCTATGCTCCTCGACGAGCCAAGCGGTTATGCCGCCCGGGCTCTTCACCTCTTGGATCTTCATGGCCTCCGACCTGCTGGATGGGAGAAGAAGAGCCGCAACCGCAATGAGGCATGCGAGCAGCCCCTTGCCGACGGCACCGGCTGCAATCGGCCAGGCAAGCGTCATGGCAGCCTCCTTCATGACTTGTTGGATGCGGGCTTTATGGCGTCGCTCTCGGCGTCCGGCGCCACCGGGATCAAGGTGCCGGTGACCGACTGGCGGATGTCGAGGTACTTCACCGCGGCGCCCTTCACGTCGTCGGCCGTCACCTTGGCGATGGCGGCCGGCCAGCCGTTGATCTGATCGATCGTCAGGCCCAGTAGCAGGCCCTCGCCGTAGCGCCGGGCCAGCGCGCTCTGACTGTCCGACTCGTAGATGAAGTCGGCGATGAAGGCCTTCTTGGCGCGCTGCAGCTCATCGTCCGTGACCGGCTTCTCGCGCAGCTGGTGCAGGACGCGGTCGAAGCCCGCCTCGACCTTGTCGAGGCCGACGCCCTGGGCGGCTACCGCGTAGAGGCCGATCGAGCCGCTGTCGAGGCTGGAGCCCGAGTACCAGCCGCCGGCGCTGGAGGCGATCTTCTCTTCCACCGCGAGCTTCTGATAGAGCCGGCTCGTGGTGCCCTGGCCGGCGATCTTCATGAGGATATGCAGGGCTTCCGCCTCGCCGGGCGCCGCCGTTCGGTAGCTTGGAGCCAGGTAGTAGCGCCGCACCGAGGCATTGCCAGCGCGCGGGTCCTTGACCTCCAGCCGGCGGGCGGCCCTGTGCGGAGGCTCCTGCGGCCGCATGCGCGGCTTGATGTCCGAATTGGGCTTCAGGGCGCCATAGGCGGCTTCGGCGGTGGCCCTCACCTCGTCGGCCGTGATGTCGCCGGCGACCACGACGATGGCATTGTTGGGGGCGTAGAAGCGCTTGTAGAAGGCAAGCGCATCCTCGCGCGACAGCTTCTTGATCTCGTGCATCCAGCCGATGATGGGGATGCGATAGGGATGGTTCTGGTAGAGCGCGGCCTGCATCTGCTCGGCAAGGATGCTGGAGGGATTGTTCTCGGTGCGCGAGCGGCGCTCCTCCATGATCACGTCGCGCTCGGTCCCCACCTCCTTCTCGGTGAGCTTCAGGTTCATCATACGGTCGGCTTCCATCTCCATCACCTTCGGCAGCCGGTCCTTGGAGATGCGCTGGAAGTAGCCGGTCAGGTCGTGGGTGGTGAAGGCATTGTCCTGGCCGCCCATCCGCGCCACGGTCTTGGAGAACTCGCCCGGGCCGATCTTGTCGGTCGACTTGAACATCAGGTGCTCGAGGAAATGGGCGATGCCGGAGACGCCCGGCGGCTCGTCGGCCGAGCCGACGCGGTACCACACGTAGTGCGTCACCACCGGCGCGCGGTGATCCGGCACGACGACGACCTGCAGACCGTTGGCGAGCTTGAACTCGCTCACGCGGGGACCGGTGGGGCTCGCTTGGAGCGAATCGAGGCTTTGGCTGAACATTCCGAGGATGAGTGTGAGGAGGAAGGGAAGGATGCGGCGACCGCCTGATGTCCACATGGATCAACTGCTTCCTGAGCGCAAGGCCCGACGCTGCTGTCGCGCCGCTGCAAACCCCCGATTGCGACCGGGCTTTTCAACCGCGAGGGCTTCGGAAGTCAAATGACATCCGATTAATGTTGCGTACTTGGCAAACCGGCGACGCCGCAGCATCCCGCCCGAGGTCACGGTGCCAGGCACGCGGGCCTCAATTCTTGTTGACGGCGCCCGAGAGGTTGCCGAACAGCGATGGGCAGGGTCCGTACGGGCTGCGCGGCGCGTTAGAGTCCTTGTTGAGCGCCCGTTCCTTCCACTGGATGTCGCCGCGGCAGTAGGCCATGTGCAGGCGCTCCCGCTCCTTGGCCTCGCGTGCCTTGCGCTGCTCGGGATCGTCGGGGAAGGCGATGTTCGTCGGCTCGATGCCCGAGCCGGGCTCAGGCAGCCTGTTGGAGTTGGGGGGCATGACGAGCGGCGCCCGCTCGGCCAGCTTCGGCTCGGTCCGGCGCTCGTCTTGCGCCGCCTTGCTCACACCCATCCAATCGAAGACCTTGCCGTTGAGGTCGATGCCGTCGGCGCAGCCCGACAGGAGCAGCGTGGAGGCGACCATGCCTCCCGCGATCCACCCCGCGAGCCTCATCCCTCCGTGCGCCATGGGTTGTCCTGCGCGCGCCAATTCAGCTTTGATTACAAGCCGCTATACTGCCTTTGAGGCATCTTTGCGACTCGGACCCAGCGAATCATAGAGGAGGCCGATGACCCCGGCAACAATGGCCGCATCGGCAATATTGAATACGTACCAGTAGAACCCCAGGGCATGCAGGGAGAAGAAATCGGCAACACCGCCCAGGACCAGCCGGTCGATGGCATTGCTGGCGGCACCCCCCATGATCAGGCCGACACTGCCCGCCACCAGCCTGGTGGCGATCCCGCGGGCCAGCCAATAGGCCATGGCAAGCACCGCCAGGGCCGCAAATCCAGCCAGCAGCCACTGGCCTTGGGGGGTATCCTGCAGGAACAGCCCATAGCTGACACCGGTGTTCTTGACGAATACCAGGTCGAAGAACGGTGTGACGGGGATCCGGCCCTTTTCCTGAATACGGTAAACCATGAGCATCCAGGCCTTGTGCGCCTGGTCGAGCCCTAAGATGAACAGCGCAATGCCGATGCCGAAGGGCGACAGCGGGCCCCACAGCCACGGCTTTCGTCGCAGGGGAGG
>DATEVP010000372.1:0-2273 GCA_035258465.1 Hyphomicrobiaceae bacterium | reverse complement strand
CGACATTCTCATTGGCACCCACGCGCTGTTCCAGGAGCATATCGTCTTCAAGGATCTCGGCCTCGTCGTCATCGACGAGCAGCACAGATTCGGCGTGCATCAGCGCCTCGCGCTTCAGGCCAAGGGCTCAGGCCTCGGCGCCGAACTCCTGGTGATGACGGCGACGCCCATTCCGCGCACGCTGCTGCTGACGAGCTATGGCGACATGGACGTGTCGCGGCTCGACGAAAAGCCGCCCGGACGGAAGCCGATCGCCACCCGCATTGTGCCGCTCGAGCGGATCGACGAGGTGATCGGCGGCATCGAGCGTGCGCTTCATGCCGGCGCGCAGGCCTATTGGGTCTGCCCCCTCGTCGCCGAGTCCGAGGTCCTCGACATCGCCGCGGCCGAGGCGCGCCACGCCGAGCTCGCCAAGCGGTTCGGCGATAGAGTTGGGCTCGTCCATGGCAGGCTTGCGGGCAAGGACAAGGATCGCGTCATGGCGGCGTTCGCCGCAGGCGCTTTGTCGATCCTGGTCTCGACCACCGTCATCGAGGTGGGTGTCGATGTGCCCAACGCCTCGATCATGATCATCGAGCACGCCGAGCGTTTCGGTCTTGCCCAGCTCCACCAGTTGCGGGGCCGGGTGGGTCGGGGCGCCAAGGAGTCCTCGTGCATCCTGCTCTACCGCCAGCCACTGTCGGAGGCGGCGCGCGAGAGGCTCAATGTGATGCGCCGGACCGAGGATGGCTTTGTCATCGCCGAGGAGGATTTGAAGCTCCGCGGCGGCGGCGAGATGCTCGGCACGCGCCAGAGCGGACTGCCGCTGTTCCGCATTGCCAGCCTGCCTGAGCATCAGGGGTTGCTTGAGGCGGCGCGCGACCAGGCACGGCTCACATTATCGCGCGATCCCGAGCTGAAGGGGCAGGATGCCGAACCGCTGAAACTTCTGCTCTATCTCTTCGAGCGGGACGATGCGATCAAGCTGATGCGGGCGGGTTGACGCCTGAAGCAGCGCCAAGCGTAACGCAGGGTTCGACGCTAGTTGGCGTTGCCGCCGCCGAAGATGCCCCCGAAGAATCCGCCTCGGCCGAATAGAACGGGAGGCCTGCGGGCTTGGACGGGATCAGGCTCGGCGGCCGGTTCGGAATCAGCGACACTAGGAGCGCCCTTCTTGGCCGCTTTTGGCTTCGGGTCGGCCGACGCGGTAGCCGGCTTCCGGTTGTCCGCGCCCGGTTTCGATTGAGACGGCGCTGCGACGGTCGGTGCGCTCGGCGGCGGCGCCGCGAGGGCGGCCTCATCGATCCAGCCGCTCGCGCTGCTCTTCAAGTCCTTGATCTGGACGAAGCCGCCTTCGCGACCGATGACACGGAACGGCCGGCCGGCGGGAAAGCCGTACATGGCCGGGGCGGAGGCCGACGGACTTGCCAACACCGCGACGGGCTTTCTGGCGACGAGGATCATGCCGGCACCCGGCAAGTCCGCCTGCTCAGACTGCTCAACCGTATCGCCTTCCGGCGCGGCCTGCTCAGCCGCATCGCCAGCCTGTCCAGCGGTTTCACTCGGCGCGGGTGCGGCTTCCTGAGTGGCAGGCGCCGTCTCAGGGACCGACTCGGCTGGCTCTGTGGTGGGCGGCGACGCCGCCTCAGGTGCGGACACAGGTGCAGCTATAGGTGCAGGCGCAGGCGCAGGCGCTTCAACCGCAGCCGGCTCGTTCTCCGCCGGCGTTCCGCCGAGGTAGTGACTCGCGCGCAAGCCAATGCCCGCGACAAGCACCAGGCCAGCGATGGCAACGAACGCGATCTTTTTCGTAGAGAACGCGTTCCGCTTGGACAGCGACTTCCGCACGACTTCTAGGTCCATGCCTCAATCATGACATGCCCTGGCTCTTCGATCTACCCGGACGCTTCTTGTTTCAGCTGCGGTAGAGCGAGAAAATGAGAGAGCACCGCCTCTACACGACGGGCTCTTCCTCGGGCACCGGCTTCTTGGCTCTAGCCTCTTCCGCGAGAGTCTTGAGCGCATCCTGCTGGGGGGCCACGAGACCTGCCGAGACTACCATCTTGGCGCCGTCCTCCAGCGCCATGTCGAGCAGGATGACGTCCTTCGCCGGCATGAACATGACAAAGCCAGTGGTCGGGTTCGGCGCGTTCGGCATGAACACGGTCATGAGCGCCTCGCCGTTGCCGAGCTTCTGCTTCACCTCGGCGGGCGGCTCACCGGACACGAACACCAGTGCGTAAAGCCCTTTGCGGGGAAATTCGATGACGCCGACCCGCTTGAAGGAGGTCCCG
>DATEVP010000371.1:0-2192 GCA_035258465.1 Hyphomicrobiaceae bacterium | reverse complement strand
CGTGCACGCCGGTATCCGGCCGGGCCTGCCGCTGACGGCGCAGGCCGAGCGCGATCTGCTGTGGATTCGCGAGCCGTTTCTCAGCTCCACGGCCGATCACGGCAAGATCGTGGTGCATGGGCACACGCCGGCGTCGGCCCCGCAAGTGCGCGCCAACCGCATCGGCATCGACACCGGCGCCTGCTATGGGGGGCGGCTGACGGCGCTGGTCCTCGACGGCGACGGCCGCCGCTTCCTGCAGGTCTAGCCCGGATATCTCACCGATGGTAGGTGCATCGGGGCTCTGAATCGGCGATAGTTCTTCTGCAACAAAGAGTTATCGGATTGCAGAGGAGTTCCCCGATGCCGACAGAGTGTATCCCGGACCTGTTCGGGTTTTCCAGCGTCGCAGGGCGTCAGGTGGTGGCGGCGTTTGACGGCGGGGCGGTGACGTCGGATGCCGGCGCGCTGCTCTTGGGCGCGACCGACCGGGCGATCGGGCTGATCGACCGGTTGGTGGCGTGCTTCGACGACGGGCGGGAGCAAGGCCTGGTGATCCACCGGCTCCGCGCGCTGCTCACCCAGCGGGTGATGGCGATCGCGCTCGGCTACGAGGACGTCAACGACCACGACGCGCTGCGCTTCGATCCGGTGCTGGGTGCGCTGGCGGGGCGTCTGGAGGCGCGGCACGCGCGCTGCGCGCCGCTGGCCGGCAAGTCGACGCTCAACCGGCTGGAGCACGCGCCCGTGGTCTCAGGCCGGGGCGCGTCCGGGCGCTATCACAAGATCGGCCACGACGGCGGCGCGATCGAGAGGCTGTTGGTCGATCTGTTCCTGGATGCGCATGAGCGCCCGCCCAAGCGGATCGTGCTCGACCTCGATGCCACGGACGATCCGATCCATGGGCATCAGGAGGGGCGGTTCTTCCATGGCTACTACGACTGCTACTGCTATCTGCCGCTCTACATCTTCTGCGGCCGCCATCTGCTGGCGGCGAAGCTGCGGCGCTCGAACATCGACGCCGCGGCGGGCGCGGTCGACGAAGTCGCGCGGATCATCGGCCAGATCCGCGAGCGCTGGCCCGGGGTGCGCATCCTGCTGCGGGCGGATTCGGGCTTCTGCCGCGAGCCGCTGATGGCGTGGTGCGAGCACAACCGGGTCGACTACGTCTTCGGCCTGGCGCGCAACGAGCGACTTGAGCAGCGCATCGCCGGCCAGATGATCCGGGCCGAGCAGGCCAGCACGGCAACGGCCGTGCCGGCGCGCGTCTTCGCCGACTTCCTGTGGACCACGCGCGAGAGCTGGAGCCGCAGGCGGCGGGTGGTGGCGAAGGCCGAGTGGACACATGGCGCGGCCAACCCGCGCTTCGTGGTCAGCTCGCTCAAGCCCGCCGAGTATGGCGCGCGCGAACTCTACCAAGACCTCTATTGTGCCCGCGGCGAGATGGAAAACCGGATCAAGGAGTGCCAGCTGGACCTGTTCGCCGACCGCACCTCGGCGGCCACCATGCGGGCCAACCAGCTCCGGCTGTGGTTCGCCTCGCTGGCCTATGTCCTGATCTGCGCGCTCCGGCGCATCGGTCTCGCCCACACCCAGTTCGCCGCCGCCACCTGCGGCAGCATCCGCTTGAAGCTCCTCAAGATCGGCGCCCAGGTCCGCCTCAGCGTGCGCCGCGTCAAAGTCGCCATGGCCTCGGCTCACCCCTGGCAGCCGGAATGGGCGCTGGCGCACGCCCGATTATCCGTCGCCGCGGCGTAAGCGGCGCGAACGAACCCACCCGTCAACAGCAGAGGATACATCGCAGACCTGACCCAACCCGCCCAAGGCGGCAATGGTCAAGCTCGCCCCGCCGCCAACCGCCTCAACCACGCGCTGCCACAACCACGGCGAACTCCCATCGGTGAGATATCCAGGCTAACCCTCCCCCACAAGGGGGTAGGGGATTCTCAATGTTGCTCAAAAACTTCCCCCTCCCCCTTTGACGGGCGAGGGCCGGGGTGGGGGTGACGCACGGTTTTTCGATCGGTGGATTTATTCCTTGACGTCGGCGGCGACGCGCAGGCGCAGGATTTTGTCGGGGTCCTCGACTGTGCCGCTCTGGTCGCCTGGCGGCGCCTTCTTGATGGCGTCGACGTTTTCCATGCCCTCGATCACGCGGCCCCAGACCGTGTACTGCTTGTCGAGGAAGCGGGCCGGGGCGAAGGTGATGAAGA
>DATEVP010000370.1:0-8650 GCA_035258465.1 Hyphomicrobiaceae bacterium | reverse complement strand
TTTGCGCGTCGGCGCATCGAAGCACACGTGCAGGCCCGATTTCTCGTCCGCCGGGACGGGGCGCTCGGCCGCGCCTACCCACAGCGCCACGGCACCAGCCCCGTAGCCGAGCGACCCCGCCGACTCGCTCAGGCACGTGTATCCGAGCGGCTTCAGCGCGGCATCGTAGAAGCGCTTGGCCTTGGCGATATCGCGCACCCCGATCGAGATGTGATTGAGCATGGCATGTCTCCTGTCGTCATCGCATGAGGGCAACCATGGCGGGGACGGCGCCAAGAGACTTGGCAAAAATTGCTAACCTCGTGGCGCGGGGCTCCCTCTCCCCGCGCATCGCGAGCTCGACAACGCACGCCGCCAGCGCGTCCATGCGGAGCATGGCTTCGCCATGACGAGAGGGTTGGGGCCTGCCCTCGGACTTGTTCCGAGGGTGAGGGGCCGCCACAAGCGCCGCCGGTGCGCGGGCGCGTTTCGCTCGAGCGACGGCCTCCGGGCGAGCGAGATACAGCGAGTCGCGCGGCGCCCGGCGGCGAAAATCCGCGCCGCTGAACAACATGGGAAAAGCTGTTGAGGGACCGACGCCGCCCCTGTGCCTAGCGATGTGCCGCCCTATGCAGCCGCCCGATAGCGCTGCGGCGACAGGCCGAACTCGGCGCGGAAGCTGCGGATGAAGTTCGACAGGTCCTCGAAGCCCGCCTCGAGCGCAATCCCCGTCACCGGCTCCCGGCTCTCGGCAAGCCGCCGGGCCGCCTCGCGCAGGCGCGCGCGCAACAGCCACTGGTGCGGCGTGACGCCGGTCACGGCCTTGAAGGTGCGCAGGAAGTGATAGGGGCTCAGGTTCACGAGCCGCGCCAGGTCGGCAATCGTGTGCTGCCCGTCGACGTGGGCCGCCAGGTGCCGCACCGCGCGCGTGATGCGCCCATGATGCCGCGCGGGCGGCGGCGTCTCCCGGCGTTTGTCGCCCGCGACCCGAACGACGGCACCGGCAAGCTCCAGCGCTGCCTCCTCGAACGCCTCGTTGCGCACCAGCGCCATTTGCGCGCGCGCCGTCGGCTGGGCCAGCGCCCGCAATGGCGGCAGGCGATGGCGCTGGAAATTAGCGACAGATGCGCCCGCCTCCCGCGCCAGGCGCTCGAACAGGCCGGGCTCGTATTGAAAGGAGAGGCAGCGGTCGCCCTCGCCATGGTGGTGGGAGCATTCGAACGTCTGGCCCGCGTTCAGCAGGAACAGCGAGCCGGGCGACAGCAGCGACGATCCATGCGCGCTCCGGGAAACGAACGTGCCCGATAGCACCAGCGCGATGGATGCCCAAGAGGTTCGCTCCTCGAACGGCCGGTCGCTCGGGCCGCAGGTGCAGACGACGTCGTGCACATGCCACCCCTCGCCGGCCGCGAGCGTGCGGCCTTCGGCGACGCCCGGTGCGCCGGTCTCGGCCTTGCGCGCCAGCGCCGCCGCAACCGGATCGGAACAGCACACTGGAACCACGCGGCGAAACTCCAAATCGGGCTATCTAGCCATCCTAGGGAGTTAAACCCTGGCGTCCCAGTGGACAAGTCGGCTCGCGCCTGTTTGACGGCGCTTGCGGCTTGCCCCTAGATTCGCCGCATCGAGGTCCACACATCGGCGCGCATGCAACAGGATAGACCGTTCGGGCGCTCGGGCGCCGCCGACAGCCTCACCGGGCTGCAGCAGCTCAACGACCGCTCGCGCACCATCTTCCGCCAGATCGTCGAGACCTATCTCGCCACCGGCGAGCCGGTCGGCTCGCGCAATCTGGCGCGCGCGCTGCCGATGGCGCTCTCGCCTGCCTCGATCCGCAACGTCATGTCGGACCTGGAGCACCTGGGCTACATCTACGCCCCGCACACCTCCGCCGGCCGGTTGCCGACCGAGATGGGCCTCAGGCTGTTCGTCGACGGCCTGCTCGAGCTCGGCGAGCTCACCGACGAGGAGCGCCGCCAGATCGAGGCCCAGATCGGCATCAAGCGCGACCAGTCCTTCGAGCAGGTGCTGGCCGAGGCCGGCGAGATGATCTCCGGGCTGTCGCACTGCGCGGGCGTCGTCCTCGCCGACAAGCAGGTGAGCAAGCTCAAGCACATCGAGTTCATCAACCTGGAGCCCGGCAAGGCGCTGGTCGTGCTGGTGGGCGAGGACCAGAGCGTCGAGAACCGGGTGATCTCGCTCCCCCTTGGCCTCACGCCCTCGAGCCTGGTGGAGGCTGCCAACTATCTCAACGCCCACATCCGCGGCATGACGCTGAACGAGGCCAAGGCGACGGTCGAGAAGGAGCTGGCCTCGGCCAAGGCGGCGCTCGACGCGCTGACGCAGAAAGTCGTCGAGGCGGGGCTTGCGTCCTGGTCCGGCGCGCTCGGCGACCAGCAGAGCCTGATCGTGCGCGGCCAGGCCAACCTGCTGAAAGACGTGGACGGGCTGGAGAACCTCGAGCGCATCCGCCAGCTCTTCGACGATCTGGAGACCAAGCGTGATCTGGTGCAGCTGCTCGGGCTGGCCGAGCGTGGCGACGGCGTGCACATCTTCATCGGCTCGGAGAACAAGCTGTTCTCGCTGTCGGGCTCCTCGCTGATCGTGGCGCCCTTCGAGGACAAGCGGCGCAAGATCGTCGGCGTGCTCGGCGTGATCGGCCCGACCCGCATCAATTATGCCCGCATCATCCCCATGGTGGACTACACGGCCAAGCTGGTCGGGCGATTGCTGACTTGATTTTTCCGCCGCGTTGCATGATATCCGGCGTGACCCATTGGCCTCGACCGGCTGCCGATTTGCGCGCGAAATTCTTGGGCCCAGCCGGCGGGCATCCACAATCGCGGGAAACGACCATGGCCAACCCGTCAGCAAGCGATTCCGACAAGAGGACTGCGCCAGGCCCCGACCCGGCCGCGCAGGGCGCCGCCCCTGCCGGAGCGGGCGAACCCGGCGCCGCGGCCGGGGCGCCACAAGCAGGCCCACAGAGCCCCGATGAGCTGCTCGTCGCGCTGAGCGCCGAGACCGCCGAGCTCAAGGACAGGCTGCTCAGGGCGCATGCGGAAATGGAGAACATGCGCAAGCGCATGGAGCGCGAGAAGGAGGAGATCGCCAAGTACGCCGTCACGCGGCTGGCCCGCGACGTCGTCACGGTGGGCGACAACTTCCAGCGCGCCATCGATGCGGTCCCCGCCGGCGCCGCCGAGCAGGACCCCGCGCTCAAGAGCTTCCTCGAAGGCGTGACCATGACCGAGCGCGAGCTCCTGAACGTGCTCGAGCGTCACGGCATCAGGCGCATCCAGCCCGTGAACGAGCCGTTCAACCCGCATCTGCACCAGGCGGTGATGGAGATCCCGCGCACCGACGTGCCGGCCGGCACCATCGTGCAGCTGTTCCAGGCCGGCTTCACCATCGAGGACCGCGTCCTGCGCCCCGCCATGGTGGCGGTCGCCAAGGGCGGACCCAAGCCCGCTCCCGCGCCCGAGCCGCCGGCAGGCCCCGCGCCCCCCGCCGACAACAACAACACCCAGCCCGGCTAGAACGAGCGCGTCGCGTTCGCACTCAGCGCGTCACGCGCCGCAGCGTCAGGTTGAACCGCCCGCCCTCCGCCAGCAGATCCGACGTGCGCGGGTGGATGCGGTCGATGCCGTGATAGGCCAGGCGTGCCGCCCCGCCGAGCACCACCACGTCCCCGGACTTGAGCCGCAGCCGCCGCTTCGGGTCCCCCCGCTCGAGCCCGCCGATGTGGAAGGTGGCGTCGTCGCCCAGCGAGATCGACACCACGGGCGCGGCCCGATCCTCTTCGTCCTCGTCCCGGTGCGACCCCATCTTTGCGCCGGGGGCATAATAGTTGATCAGGCAAGCCTCGGGCGGACGGGTCAACCCCGTCACCTCGTCCCACAGCGACAGCAGGCGTTTCGGGAGCCCCGGCCAGGGCCGCCCGGTCGTGGGATGCGTTGCTTGATAGCGATAGCCTCCGGATTTGTCGGACACCCACCCCAGAGGCCCGCAGTTGGTCATGCGCACCGAGAACGCCTTGCCGGTCTTCGGCATGGTCGGGACGAACAGGGGGGCGGCAGCAACTATCGCACGGATTTCCTTGACAAGCCGGGTCTGCTCCGCCGGGCTCAGGCGGCCAGCCAGATGCTGAAATCCCGACTGCCCCGCGGGACCGCGTGGGGTCCGCGTGGCCGGGGCACACCGATCAACAGAATAGCTCAACTCTCGGCCTCCGACACGGGGTCCGCCCGTTGCAGCCCCCAACCACCCCCACTATATAAACCGCGACAACCAGCGCAGCTCTAGGGGACCGTGTCCTGTAGGTCTTTAGGGGGCCTCAGGCACTTGAGTGCCAGATTCTGGGCTCGAACGGTCCGCCGCGAATGAGAGGATTGACGATATGGCCAAAGTCATCGGCATCGACCTGGGTACCACCAACTCCTGCGTCGCGGTCATGGACGGCTCCAAGCCCAAGGTTCTGGAAAATGCCGAGGGCATCAACACGACGCCCTCCATCGTCGCCTTCACGGAGGACGGCGAGCGGCTGGTGGGGTTGCCGGCCAAACGCCAAGGCGTCACCAACCCGACCAATACGCTCTTCGCCATCAAGCGCCTGATCGGACGGCGCTATGAAGATCCGATGGTGGAGAAAGACAAGAAGCTCGTCCCCTACAAGATCGTCAAAGGTGCCAACGGCGATGCCTGGGTCGAGGCGCAAGGCAAGCCGTACTCCCCGGCGCAAATCTCCGCCTACATCCTGCAGAAGATGAAGGAAACCGCCGAGGCCAAGCTCGGCGAGACCATCACGCAGGCCGTCATCACGGTCCCCGCCTACTTCAACGACGCCCAGCGCCAGGCCACCAAGGACGCCGGCAGGATCGCCGGCCTCGAGGTTCTGCGCATCATCAACGAGCCGACCGCGGCGGCGCTCGCCTACGGCCTCGACAAGAAGAAGACAGGCACCATTGCCGTCTACGACCTCGGCGGCGGCACCTTCGACATCTCGATCCTCGAGATCGGCGACGGCGTGTTCGAGGTGAAGTCGACCAACGGCGACACCTTCCTCGGCGGCGAGGACTTCGACATGCGGCTGGTCGAGTATCTCGCCAGCGAGTTCAAGAAAGAGAACCAGATCGATCTGCGAGGCGACAAGCTCGCGCTGCAGCGCCTCAAGGAAGCGGCCGAGAAGGCCAAGATCGAGCTCTCCTCCTCGCAGCAGACCGAGATCAACCTGCCCTTCATCTCTATGAGTCCGCAGACGCAGGCACCGCTGCATCTGACCATGAAGCTCACCCGGGCCAAGCTCGAGAGCCTGGTCGAGGACCTGATCGAGAAGACCAAGGGCCCCTGCCAGCAGGCCTTGAAGGATGCGGGCCTGAAGGCGGCCGAGATCCACGAGGTGGTCCTGGTCGGCGGCATGACGCGCATGCCGAAGGTGCAGCAGATCGTCAAGGAGCTGTTCGGCAAAGAGCCGCACAAGGGCGTCAACCCCGACGAGGTGGTGGCCGTGGGCGCCGCCATCCAGGGCGGCGTGCTCAAGGGCGACGTCAAGGACGTGCTGCTGCTCGACGTGACCCCGCTTTCGCTCGGCATCGAGACGCTGGGCGGCGTGTTCACGCGCCTCATCGACCGCAACACCACCATCCCGACCAAGAAGAGTCAGGTCTTCTCCACCGCCGAGGACGGCCAGAACGCGGTGACGATCCGCGTCAGCCAGGGCGAGCGCGAGATGGCACAAGACAACAAGCTGCTCGGCCAGTTCGATCTTGTCGGCATCCCGCCGGCGCCGCGCGGCATGCCGCAGATCGAGGTCACCTTCGACATCGACGCCAACGGCATCGTGCACGTGTCCGCCAAGGACAAGGCGACCGGCAAGGAGCAGTCGATCCGCATCCAGGCCTCCGGCGGCCTCAGCGAGGCCGAGATCAAGAAGATGATGGAGGAGGCGGACCGCTTCAAGGACGAGGACAAGAAGAAGCGCGAGGTGGTGGAGGCCAAGAACGGCGCCGAAGCCATGATCCATTCCACCGAGAAGTCGGTGAAAGACCTCGGCGACAAGGTCGCCGCCGCTGACAAGACCCGCATCGAGGGCGCGATTGCCGAGCTCAAGGAGGCGGTGAAGTCCGACGACGTCGACAACATCAGGGCCAAGACCACGGCCTTGACGCAGGCCGCCATGAAGATGGGCGAAGCTCTCTACGGCAGTGGCGCGCAAGCCGCCTCCGCCTCCGGCGACGCGAGCCCCGGCGATGGCAAGAAGGGCAACGGTGCCGGCGAGAACGTGGTCGACGCCGACTTCGAGGAAGTGAAGGACGACAAGAAGAAATCAGCTTGAGCTGAGGGATAGAAGCATGCGAGCCCTCGTCTCATCAGCGACAGCCGGCACACCGCCGCTCAGCTGGTAGGCGGGGGCTCGATTACGTTCGCGGGTACGCGGCCACGCCCGCGGCGCAACGACCAGAATCGGAACTGCGGCCCATGGCCAAGCGCGACTACTACGAAATACTTGGGCTTTCCCGGGGGGCAAGCGAGCAGGACATCAAGGCGGCGTTCCGCCGGCTCGCCAAGGACTGTCACCCCGACCGCCATCCCAGCGACAAGTCGGCCGAGCAGAAGTTCAAGGAGCTCAACGAGGCCCACGAGACGCTGCGCGATCCCCAGAAGCGCGCCGCCTACGATCAATTCGGCCACGCCGCCTTCGACGGTCACGGCCGCGGCTTCGGGCCCGACTTCGCCTCCTCCATGTCGGACATCTTCGACGACCTGTTCGGCGAATTCATGGGCGGGCGGCGCGGCAGCCGGCAGCGCTCGGGACGCGAGCGCGGCGCCGATCTGCGCTACAACATGGAGATCGACCTGTCGGAGGCGCTGGCCGGCAAGACCGCCCAGATCCGCGTGCCGACCAGCGTCACCTGCGAGGCCTGCACCGGCACCGGCGCCAAGGCCGGCACCGAGCCCACCTCGTGCCCGACCTGCAGCGGCGCCGGCAAGGTGCGCGCAACCCAGGGCTTCTTCACCATCGAGCGCACCTGCCCCTCCTGCCAGGGGCGCGGCGAGATCATCAACGATCCCTGCGGCTCCTGCCGCGGCTCCGGAAGGGTGGTCAAGGAGCGCACGCTCTCCGTCAATATCCCGGCGGGAGTCGAGGACGGCACGCGCATTCGCCTCGCCGGCGAAGGCGAGGCCGGCTTGCGCGGGGGCCCCGCCGGCGATCTCTACATCTTCCTGTCGATCAAGCCGCACGAGTTCTTCCAGCGCGACGGCGCCGACATCTTCTGCCGCGTGCCGATCTCCATGATCACGGCGGCGCTCGGCGGCAACATCGACGTGCCCACGGTGGAGGGCGGCCAGACGCGGGTGAAGGTGCCGGAGGGCACCGAGAGCGGCAAGCAGTTCCGGCTCAAGGGCAAGGGCATGCCGGTGCTGCGCTCCAAGGTGGTGGGCGACATGTACATCCAGGTCGAGGTCGAGACGCCCAAGAGCCTCACGCGCAAGCAGCGTGAGCTGCTGGAGGCCTTCGAGCGCGAGAGCAACCGCGAAACCTCCCCCCACTCCGCCGGCTTCTTCTCGAAGATGAAGGAATTCTTCGAGAGCAAGCCCGGCTAAGCCCGGGGCTCCCTCTCCCCGCTGCCCTCGGGCTCTCGACAGCAGACGTGCGATCCGCGGCGCTCCCGAGGGTCGCGGGGAGAGGGTGGGGTGAGGGGCAGCCAAGGACGCAACCGCGCCACCAGCGCCGACACTTGGGCCGGACCTCTTCACATCCGCTTACACACTCTTGCAGCCGGACGGCGCGCCAGCCACGGTCGTTCCATGACCCCGGCTCGGACATGGGCCGGTGCAATCGTCGATGCTGACCGATGCCCAATCAGCATGAAAAATTCGAAAATTTTAACCATAAAGACAAGTTCAAATTTATCGCATCCCGCCGCGTTCATCGACCCTTTCCGCTTTGCCGTCACGCTGTTGCGCGAAGCCTAAGGGGGGTCGGGGGCCATGCGTCGCGTGATCGAATCGCTTTGCGTTGCAGGACTGGGTCCGCCAGCCCTGCTCGGACGCATGGTTGAGCTCCGTGTAAAGAAAGGGTTACGAGCTGGCACAAAGTACGCCAGCAGATTGTTGGGCCTGGTTGAAAATGTGTCGATCTCGGCCAAGGCCGTCGCCGCGTCGTCCGTTCTGTTGTTCTGCCTGATCGGGCTCGGCACGAATGCCTACCTCGCGCTGGATCGGTCGGCGGCCGGCCTGACGCACCTTTCAGACGTCCACCTCCCGCAGCAGCGTACGGCGTCGGAGCTGGCGGGCGACATCATCACAGCCCATCTCAAGATCTTTCGGTTCGTCACCTGGGCACAAATCGGTGTGGGCAGAAGCACGCTGGAGGCCACCAGCGGCGAAGTCCTTGCTGAGCTCGACAAGTTGGGGAACCGACTGCAAGTCCTCGGCGCACGGCCGCATCTGTCGCTGTTGGAGATCGAGCGCGCGACAATACTGTCTGCGAAGTGGGACAAGTATGCCAGCGAAGTGCGCGATGTCGTGGCGGCTGCCGCCAACGACGCTCCCATGGCCTCCATGCTGTTGGGCGCCACGGACGATGAGTTCCAGGGCATTGCCGCAGAATTACAGGGAATGGCGGCTCTGGTGGCCAATCAAACGAGAGCCATGAGCCGGGATCTTG
>DATEVP010000369.1:0-4245 GCA_035258465.1 Hyphomicrobiaceae bacterium | reverse complement strand
CCTAATACTACTGCATCATAAACTATCATTTCTGTGCCGCCTGTTTCTCGTGAATGGAGCGGCGCAGCATGGACATCGTGACAAAGTGGCGACGAGCGCAACGATCAGGTATCGGCGCATGGTTGCGACTGAGTTTGCGATGTGACGTTCAGGCCGCAATGGCGGAGCCTCTGGGTTGGTAACCGTCGGGAACGGCAAGTTGCGAGAAGAGCGTGGCGGAGCGAGCTCCTGAGGGGGGAATCGTCTCCCGCTCGGAGATCAGGAACCCGTAGGCTGCGATGCACAGCGTGGCGTGATGGTGGAAGCCACGCCATCCGCGTCCTTCATAATGCCCAAGCCCGATCTCCTGCTTGAGTTCCTGGTAATCACGCTCGATCCGCCAGCGCAGCTTGGCGAGGTCGACCAGGCGCCAAAACGAGATGTCGTCGGCAAGGTTGGACAACCAATATTTGGTCGGCTCGCTTTCACTCGGGGGCCATTCGATCAGCAACCACTCTTCGGGTCGGCGCTCGGCAAACCGGTGATCATCGCGTGCCGCCCGCACCCGCACGCGCGCAAACCGGGAGCTGAGCCAGTCCGCCGCACCTTCGCGCCATTTGATGGTGCGCCAAGCGCGCTTGGGGAGCGCAAGTGCGAGCTCCTTGACGCTGGTCGGCCGGTGGGTGGCGTCACGACGCAGCCGCTTTGACGGCCGCCCGCCACGGCCCGACCACGGCTTCGGCGGCAGCGGCTTGGTTCCGGGCGCCCACACCGAGGTCTGCGGATCAATGCCCGCCACATAGCTCAGAGCGAGTGCGCTGACGCTGGTCCGCAAGTCGGTGTTGCTGCCATAGGCAGTGTCCATCAGCACGACACCGCGCGGCACACCGGCCGCACACGCCCAGCGCAGTTGCTCAAGCGCGATCTCCGGCTTGGTCTTGAAGCCCACCTCCTCAGGCACTCCCGCCTGGCGCCGCCGTTCGCCATCCTGCGCCCAGTCGTTCGGCAGATACAGCCGATAGGCTACCGGCAGGCTCGCGTGGTGATTGGTAACCGATAGCGACACCGCCACTTGGCAGTTGTCCTGCTTGCCGAGTTGGCCACAGTATTGGCGTCCCACCCCGACCGAGTGCCGCCCTTTCTTGGGAAGGCCGGTGTCATCGATGATCCAGGCCTCGATCGGCCCATAACGCTCGATCTCGGGCAACACCATCTCGCGCACCTTGGCCAGCACTTTCTCGTCCAGCCAAGGAGCTTGGTTGACAAAGTGCAGCAGCGATTGATGCTGCGCCGCCACCCGCTCAGGCGCCGTGACCGCCGCAATCGGCTCAATGCTCTTGCGCCCACATGACACCATCAGACCCACGCAATAGTCCCACAATGGCCGGGCCCGATCCGCGTGTCCGATGACGCTCACAAGTCCCTCGACATACTTCGCAAATCGCGATTCACTGCCTTCTGCTCTGGGGAGTCCCATCTCGGCCCTCATCGGCTGATGTGAATCTCGCCCGATATCTGATTCTGGCAGACGTCGTCCCGCGACTTTCTGACTCAGTGGTATTAGGAAGGCACAGTGCGTCCCTAATCGAGATGGCCGGGTCAAGCCCGGCCATGACAAGCAATCGTGCTCACCGCGTCGGCGGAATAAAATTGCGGTCGAAGCTGCCGGGCGAGGGAATGAACTTGCGCAGCAGACCGGGCGCGATCGCGGTCACCGGATTGACCGAGACGCGCGGCGCGCTCGGCGGGCCCACCGCCTCGTAGGTGATGCCGAGCAGACCTTCATTGCTGCCGCCGCCGAGGAAAAAGCCGACGATCGGAATTTTTCCGAACATGTTGTTGAGGCCGTAGAACGGCACGAAAGTGCCGCGCAGATGCACCTCATCCTTGGTGTAGTCGATCTGCCCTTCGATGGTGGCGCCGACCAGCGGGCCGCGCACGACGCCGTCGCGCACCGCCATCTTGCCGGGAAAACGCGTGAAGTCGGAGTGCATCTCGGAAAATTCCACCGCGCCCTTAGCGGTGCCGGGCGCTCCCGACACCACGCGGTCGAGCGCGGGCTCGCCGCGTATTACGAAATTGCCGATATGCAGATAGCCGACTTGCGGGGCCTGCTCCTGCGTCGGCGGGTCCATCGCTACCCACATCTGCCCGCCGAACATGCGCGGATACATGTCGGTGAAGCGGAACAGCGCGCCGGCGTCTTCGGTCTCGAAATAGATCACCTGGTGATTGTCGCGCGCGCGCAGCCGCAGGTCGCCGCTGAGCGCCGTATCGCGGCCGATCTTGGACGTCAGCGCGAAGCTTCGGATACGGCCGCCGCGACGCGCCAGCCTGAGATCGAGGCCGCGCAAGGTCTCGCCGTTATGGCCCGCCACCGTGCCGATCTTGATGTCGAGATCGATATCGCTCTGCTTCTGCTTGCCCGGATTCTGCCCCTCGCCGGCCAGCGACGCCTTGACGAAATTGCGGCCGTCATAGACGTCGCCGCGCATGACCACGCGCAACACGCCGTCATTGCCGCGATCGACTTTGAGCGCGACCTTGTCGCCGTCCGACAGGCTGAACACTGGAAAATTCGCCGATACGATCTCGCCGCCATTCTCGATCTCAACCGAGCCGCGCACCGACGTGCTGGCACCGTCGATGCTCAAATTGTCGAAGCGCACCGTTTTGTCGGTCTTTTGCAGCGAGTAGGTGGCGCGCGCCGCTTTGCCAGCTGGCTTCAGCCATCCCGGCAGCAGGTTATCGATCTTCACCGGCGTAAGATCGGCCTCCACGTTCATGTGGTCGTCGCGGGCACTGTTGCCGATGCGGCCGCTGACCTTGACCGGGATCGCGCCGGTGACGCTGGTGCCGAAATCGATCGCGAGCCGGCGGCGCGCGGCTTCATCGATGGTCGCCTGCAACTTCAATTCGGCGTCCGGCTCACCCTTCTGCTGGCGCAGCTCGATGGTCGCCGGCGTGCCGTTGACCCGCACGTCGCCTTTGATCTGATAGCCGTCGCTCGAGGCCGCCACACGCAGCGTATTGGCCTCCAGCCGCTGGCCCAGCAGCAACTTGTCGGCGGCGAAATTGGTCAGATCGGCACCGATCACATAGGTGGAGGAGCCCTCCGGCACGTTCTTGCCGATTGGTCCGGTGACGGTGACCTGCGCCGCGACCGTGCCGCGGCTGGCGGCCGGATCGAGCGGGATGCCGAAGCTGCCGCGCAGCCCTTCGCTCGACAGCAGCACGGCGGCGGCCGGGACCGAGCCGTCGACGCGGAAGGTGGTGCGTGCCGGCGACGGCTTGAGATGGGTATCGGCGATTTGGAACAAACCGCTGGTGATACTGAGCTTGCGCCCCGCCGTCGCCTCGACCGTGCCCCGCCCGAGATCGATCCGGGCGGTGCGCCCGGTGACGCGGACGGTGAGATCGGCGTCGCGGATCGCCGGCAGTTTGGCGATCGGCTGCAAGGTGGTGCCGCTGGTCTCGATATCGACCGATAGGCCGTCGTCCGGTGTCGGCGGACCATTGGCCTTGAATGACGCGGCCGGTGCATTACCGGCAATCACCACGCGCTCGACCATGCCGCCCGACATGTGCTCCATGACCCACGTCCGCACGCCGGTCGCGGTGAACACCGGCCACAGCCGCTTCATCACCGACAACGGCATGCGAGTGGCGGCGACGCCAAAGGCCAGATGCGACTCGCTGCCGGAATAATCCAGGTTGCCGGTGACGGCGACGCCGATATTGTGCGACGGCCGTGTGTCGATGCGGCTGAAGTCGCCCTGATCGAGATCGACGCGCTTTCGTGCCAGATCGATGCGCGCGCGCACGATCGTCCGGTTGAGGGCAAAGCCTTCCTGATCGGGCGATGTTCCGGCCGCCAGGATGACCGGATCGATCACCGGATCGCCACGCACCACCGTCAGCTGCCAAGCTGTGTTCTGCTCGTCGGGCGCTGCCAGCGTCGCCTGCAAGGTGAACTGGTTGCCGCCCGATCGCAGCTGGAACGGCACGATCAGACTGCGTCGTCGCGCGTCCCAATTGAAGCGAAAGTCGGCATGGTCGATCGCAATGCTTGCATTCGGCACGTCGCGATCGACGATGGTTCCGGCTTCCGCGACCAACTGGGCCTGGATCACCTGCGGCGTGCCGTCGTCGAGGACGTCGGCGCGGATGCTGGCCGACAGCGGCAGATCGGCATCGAAGGCGCCTTCATTGAGCCGCAGCGCCATCAGAATGTCGCGGGTGGATATCTTGCGCGCTTCGATGCCG
>DATEVP010000368.1:0-3545 GCA_035258465.1 Hyphomicrobiaceae bacterium | reverse complement strand
GTGCAGGCGATGGTGTGCACCATCGTCTCGGATGCGGACGCCTACGCTGGCGAGGTGCTGGCAGTGCTCAAGCGGGCGGACCTTCGGGCGCAAAGCGACCTGCGCAACGAGAAGATCAACTACAAGGTGCGCGAGCACTCGCTCACCAAGGTCCCGGTGCTGCTGGTGGTGGGCAAGCGCGAGGCCGAGGAAAAGACCGTCTCGCTGCGCCGGCTCGGCAACCAGCAGAGCCAAGTCATGCGGCTCAGCGAGGCCGTCGCCACGTTGGCGGCGGAGGCGGTGTCGCCCGACCGCAAGCGCCTCGCCGGCGCCGACGCCACGGCGGCTTAGGGCGACAATACTCTTTCGCTTCCCATGCTTAGCTTGCGGGTTGCGCACTCTCTCCGAGTGCGCGAGCTCGCATGGATTCTTCGCGAATTGCCGAAAACGACTGAAATTGATTGCGTTTTATTGCCGCATCCGTGACGAGGTGCCGCGTCGGCAAGACAACCCGTTCTGTCGTTGTTAGCCACGCCGACAGGCGCAGACGGACGAATTCGGGGTCCCCTCCAGCTGCGCGGTCGAATGGTTTGATGTCGACGGGAGGGGACCATGCGTTGCACCGAGCCGTTGTCTCGCGTTGTCGCGGGATTTTTTCTCGTTGCACTTGGGCTTGCCTCTGCGAGGGCTGAAACGAGCCGCGGCGAGCCCGATCTTCGCGAGCGCGTTTTTTTCGACCGGTCCGCGGAGCCATTGCCCAGCCGAGCGGATATGCGGATCGTCCCCCTGCCGGTGTCGCGCCTGCCGTCCGCTGCCGTCACCGAGATGATGCCGATGGCAACGGGGCGGGGCACATTCACGGTGCTCGCCGCGCTGGCGCCGCTGAAAGACGGCCCCATGCTGGATACGGGACTTCCGCCGTGGGCCGGACCTCGCTCTTTGCCCTGGGCCTCCGGCCCCGCCGTGCCGCGACCCCTGAGCGAGCCGCCACCGCAACTCGAGACGACCGAGAAGAGACGGGTGCCCGACGCCCAGCTGCCGACTTTGCCGGAACCCCCGGCGCCGCCGGTGATGGTCCACCCTCGTGCAGGAACGCGGCACGCCGACAGTCAGAATCTCTGGGCCGAGCGGGACGGCGCGACGATGTCGCGAGTGCCGGGAACGCCCAAGGTCTCATCGCACGCCGGCGATCCGATCGCGGCGCTCGAGTTCGAAGAGGAAAGGGAGGCGCCGCCGCCGGTCGCGGCTCCCGCTTTCATCATGCCGTTTGCCAAGGGGCGCGTGACCAGCCTGTTCAATCAGGGCCGGCGGCATCCGGCCATCGACCTGGCGGGCGCGCTCGGCTCCTCGGTGCTGGCCACGACCATGCGGCAGACGGTGGTGTTCGCGGGCTGGAGGGCCGGCTACGGCAACGCCGTCATCGCGCGCGATCCATCCGGCCGGCTGCATCTTTACGGGCACCTGAGAAGCATCGCGTCGAGCGTGGGCCAGATCCTGGACCAGGGCATGAAGCTCGGCCACCTCGGCAGCACCGGACGCTCCACGGGCCCGCATGTCCACTACGAGGTCAGGGACCCCAAGGGCCGCCACATCAATCCGGTGACGCTGCTGTTTCCGGGCCGGGCGGTGTCCAAGGGCTTTGCCTGGGCCGACGTGCGTCTCGCGCCGCGCCCGACCAGGGTTGCGTCCAATCAGCCCCGCCCGCGATAGGGCGCCACGCCCTGGTCGGGGAGCCAGACGCCGTCGGGCAGGATGCCCGTCTGCCAGAACACGTCGATCGGCATGCCGCCGCGCGGATACCAGTAGCCGCCGATGCGCAGGTAGTGGGGGCTGAGCAGCGCCACGATGCGCTTGCCGATCGCCACCGTGCAGTCCTCGTGGAAGGCGCCGTGGTTGCGGAAGGAGGCGAGGTAGAGCTTCAGCGACTTCGATTCCACCAGCCAGCGGTCCGGCACGTAGTCGATGACGAGGTGGGCGAAGTCCGGCTGGCCGGTGATCGGACAGAGCGCGGTGAATTCCGGCGCGGTGAAGCGCGCGACGTAGCGCGTATCGGGATGCGGATTGGCGACGCGCTCGAGGATGGCCTTGTCCGGGCTCTCGGGCAGGCCGACCGGCTGGCCCAATTGTGTGGGCTTGGGTGTCTTGCTGGCCATGGCGCGATCTCCTCAAGCCGCCGCCAAGCCTAAGCGCTCGTCGCGGCGGCGCAGCCAGGCGATGAGCGGCATGGCGAGAACGACCATCCACGCCTTGCCGACGACCTGGCCCGCCAGATAGTCGAGGTTGCCGAAGGCGAGGTAAAGGAAGACGGCGCTGTCGACAACCAGGCCGACGAGGCTGCTCGCCAGCACCGCCAGGAGGAGGCGGCGGTGCTGCAGCGGCGTGTAGACCGCCAAATCGGCGAATTCGGAGAGCAGGAAGGCAACGGCGGAGGCAACCACGAGGGCGGCCGGTGCGAGCAGCGCCGACAAGGCCGCCCCGGCGAGGATAGCGCCCACTGCCCAGCCGATGCCGAGACGGCGCTGGACGAGATCGCGCAGCACGAGCGCGAGGCCGATCATCAAGACGCCGCTCGGCGCCTGCAGTCCTGGCGCCACCGGGATCAGGCAGGGGCCATTCGGCACGCAGGTCGTCCCAGCGTTGCCGATCAGCCAATTGGCGGCGGGGATGCACAGCCCAAAAGCGACAAGAAAGGCGAAGCCTTCGAGCCGCCGGCTGGCGTCCATGGTCTCACTGGGCACGCGCGTTCGGTTCCCGTGTTTGGCGATGATGCGTGGCATACTTGATGGTGCCCCACCAACGCAATGCTTTGCGCGGCTCGCGCCGCGGCCGATGCACGGGATGATGTCGAGCGCGGAGCGCGTAGGTCGGTCGAGCGTTGAGCGATGACCCGACGCCAGTGCGATCATCGCGGTGTCGGCGTTTGTGGCTGCCCCTCACCCTGACCCTCTCCCCGCGCTGATGGCGTGAGTGGCGAGGTCGGCGTTGCGCGGGGAGAGGGAGAAGAGGCGCGGGGAGAGGGAGAAATGCTAGCCGCCGTTCTTCTTGTTGGGCGAGGGGCGTGCGGGGCCATTGGGCTTGCTGGCGACCTCGCGCTCCTGGCCCTTGGGCACCGCGGAGGCCTGGACGGCGTTGGGGTAATGCTTGGGACAGTACCTATCGATGAAGCGGTTGATCGACTTGAGCATCGGCCGGTGGAAGAGGCCGACGTTGTCGTTGAGGCTCGCGGCCAACCACAGGGACGTCTTGATGCCTACCGGGCCTTTGATGCCCTTGAGATTGACCCAGACCTTCTCGGCCTTGCCGTTCTTGAAGGTGATCTTGGGAGCGAGCGTCGCCTTGACGGTGCGCGCGTCCCCGCCCTGCTCGACGACGCAGTCGGCCGTGTGCGGCGGAACTTCGAAGGCATACTCGGGCGCGGTCAGGGCCGTGACGATGGTCGCGCGCGAAATGTGGAGCTGAACGGAGCAGCGCGCGTCGCCGTAGCCCCACTTCAGGGTGTGGCTCTCGGCTTCCTTGATGGTCGACTCGGCCCACGTCTTGGTCAGCTCGCACTTGAGGTCGTCGCC
>DATEVP010000367.1:0-5238 GCA_035258465.1 Hyphomicrobiaceae bacterium | reverse complement strand
GATGCGTGGCGGCAAGCCGGCTACACGCTCTATGCCGGCGTCAACGTGCCGAGCAAGACCTTCGGCGAGCTGATCGAGCATGCGAAGAACACACCGCACGTCACGGCCGAGAAGCTGCAGGCCATGCGCGACGCAAACGAGGACATGGTCATCGTCGACGGCCGTCCCTTCGCCGAATTCCAGAGGATGAACATTCCGGGCGGGATCTGCTGCCCGAACGGCGAGCTCGCCCTGCGCATCCAGGGCATCGTCCCCAACCCAAGCACCAAGATCGTCGTCAACTGCGCCGGCCGCACGCGCTCCATCATCGGCGCGCAGACGCTCATCGATTTCGGCATCCCCAATCCCGTCTACGCGCTCGAGAACGGCACGCAGGGTTGGACGCTCGCGGGACTGGATCTCGAACATGGCGCAACGCGGCGCTATGCCGGTGAGGCCGGGACCGCCGACGCGATGGAGCTCAAGGCGCGCGCTCGAAAGGTCGCCGAGTCGCATGGCGTGGCGTTCGTGTCGCCCGCCCAGGTCAACGCCTGGCTCGCCGAGCCGTCGCGCACCACCTATCTGCTCGACGTGCGCACGCCCGAGGAGTTTGCGGCACGCTCTGTTCCCGGATTCGCGCACGCGCCCGGCGGCCAGCTGATCCAGGCCACGGACCAGTGGGTGGGCGTCAAGGGCGCACGCCTCGTCCTCGTCGATGACGAAGAGGTGCGCGCGCCGGTCGTGGCGGCCTGGCTGCGCCAGCTCGGCCATGAGGCCTGCGTGATCGAAGGCGGCCTTGCGTCGGCTGCGCGGCTGACAATTCCGACCCCGGCGCGCACCCCGAACCTGCCGACGCTGAACGCGATCTCCCCGCACGATTTGGCCAACGCGCTGTCCCACAATGCACCGCACGTCATCGACGTGCGACCCGGCATGACCTATCGCAAGGGCCATATCCCGCAGGCGGCCTGGTCGATCCGGCCGCGCATCGCCGCCGCCGTTGCCGATCACGCGAAACCCGTGGTGCTCGTTGCCGACGAAGCGGCCGTGGCGACGCTTGCAGCCATCGATCTCGCAGAGGCTGGCTCTAACGATGTCCGCCTGTTGGCAGGCGGTTACGAGGCCTGGTGCGCCGCAGGCCTGCCGGTCACGGCATCGCCGCGCAGCCCCGCGGACGCCGAGTGCATCGACTTCCTGTTCTTCACGCACGGCCGCCACGACGGCAACGCGGAGGCCGCCCGGCAATACCTGGCCTGGGAAATCGGCCTCGTCGATCAGCTCGACGCGCAGGAGCGCGCAGTCTTCCGCATTCCAGAACCCGCCTGATGCACCCAGCCGCCAGGGTTGTGTCGGGTAAGGTCCGCCCACAGACGCCCGGCCAGCGGAGTGTTTTGACCCCTTACTGGCTGAGCGCGTCTATTACCAGATCCGATCCGTCCAGCGGGGCATCAGGGTCGCGGCACGAAGCTTGACTTTCGCAAAGAGGGGCGGCGAGGGCTCTCCCGGCGCGAACTCGACACGAATGACTTGTTGCCTGTCCGCAGGCGCAAAGGCTCGCTGAAACTCGCGTGGAAGCGTGGCCGCGAAGGGCTCCACGCGTGCAACGACGCCTTCCACCGTGCGCAAGCCCGACTTGATCACCACGCGATCCCCCGCGGCGACATTGTAGATCCCTCCCGTGGGGAGATAAGCGAGCACAAAGCGCTGGTTGCCATAGACGTCGGCGAGAGCCTCACCTGCGCGAACAACCGAACCGATCTCGGCGGCCAGCCGGGTGACGATGCCGTCGATCGGCACGCGTAGTCGGCCCTCATCGTAGAGGCGGCGAAGGTCTTTCATAGCGGTTTCTGCCTCAGCCATCGCGCCCGTTAACGTAGCAATCTCGGCTTCGGCGGCACGCTTCTCGGCCTTCAGCGCCTCGAAATCCTGGCGGCTCCTGAACTCGCTTTCCAGCGCCGCGGTTCGCCTGTCGATGGCCAGCAGGCCGCTCTTCACCAATGTCTCGAATTGCTTGCGGGCATCGACGGCCGCGCCTTGGCGGACCCCGGCAATGCTGACGACGGCGTCGACTTTCTCGCTGCGGATGCGCAGCTCGCTGAGCCGGGCCTGCCGTCCGGCCAGGTCTGCTGCCAAGCGGGCGATGGTCTCGGATACGCTCTGCGAGGATACAATTGCGGCTACACGGCCAGCCTCGACACGCTCACCCTCTCGCACCAGTAGCTTACGTACAGTAACTGGGAATTCGGCGGCTATCACGGCTGGTTCGGCCAGCACCATACCCTCGCTGCGCAGGTAGAAAAAACTGCCGAGGAAGAGGTCGCCGAGCCACGCGGCGAGACCGACCACGCAGGCGATATAGGTCCACCGGATAACCGTCTGGCGATGCGATCGCACCTGATTGGGGAGCGCGTAGAGATTCGGGCGGGGCTTCAGTCGATGCATCACACGATCTCGGCTTGTTGCATGACGCGCCCCGGAACGTAGGGGTCGCGGTAGGAGCTGCGGAAAACCAGTTCCTGCATGACGGCAATGAGTCGGACGATGCGCATGACAGTGATTTGGAAGGCCGTGTAGACGGGCAGGTAAATGACAAATCGCAGTGGGATGTGACGGCTCGCCACGACGGCGGCAGCAAATGCAGCGATGTCCAGGACGAGGTAGCCAACGAGCGTGGCGCTGATGATGGTTGCGGCAAACTCGCCGAAATAGAGCCAGAGCCACACCAGATAGACGGGAAACGCCAGCGCCAGCACAACCTGAAAGCCGATGACATCACAAAGCGCCAGCGCGTCAGTTACACGGAACGTCGACTGCCGCGGATCGAGCGCTCCGCGGAACTTGCGCGCCCAGATGGTGATGAGACCGCGGTCCCACCTGAGCCGTTGCGCAATGAGCGCTGAGACGGTCTCGGGGACTTGGGTCAGCGCGCGCGCCTCGGGGGCAAAGCGGATGCGCCAGCCGGCCCGGCGAAGCTTCATGGTGAGATCGGCATCCTCGCCGACCTCGACATCCTGTCCGCCGACCGCCTCGACAGCCGTGCGGCGAAACGCACCGAAGGCGCCCGATACGATCGAGAGCATGCCGAGCAAATCGGCGATGCGGCGCCCCACGGAAATGCCAATGGCGTACTCGATGGCCTGGTGCCGAGTGACCAGCGTGGCAGAGGCGTTGCGCGCGCCGAGATTGCCGCTGACGGCGCCGACTCTCGGATCGGCAAAATGGCGGAGGATCAGTGCGAAGGCATCCCGATCAAACGTCGTGTCGACATCGGCGATGATGACGATGTCGCCCTTGCACACCGACAGCCCCAGGTTGACGCCGGCGCTCTTGCCGCCACGAAGAGTGAGCCTCAGCAGCTCGTCGATCTTGTGTTCGCGCTGCAGCTTGCGAGCAATGCCCGCCATCCCGTCTGTGGAACCGTCGTCGACGACGATCACCTGCATACGTCCGGGCTGGCCGGCGATCGTCTGTTCGGCCAGGGCTTCGATGCAGGGCGCGAGAGCTTGGGCTTCATTGTGCCCGACCAGGACTACGCTGACCGTGAGGTCCGATTCGGGGCCGGTGCGAGGCAACCATGCGCTACTGGTGGCGACCAGGAGGGCGCCGATGGTGTAGCGCGGAATCTCCAGCAGCGTCGTGTACCAGAAGAGAAGTATGATGCTGGTGGTATCCAGCGACTGGAGGAAGGACAGCGCCGACATCGAAGCTAGTCCTTGGTGAGCACATCGGCGACGTCCTGACCCTTGACGATCTCGGCCGAGAGCTCGATCGGTGTGGAGATCGTGTCGCCTATCTTCTTGGCCACCCGTTCGGTGATCAGGCCGACCTCCTCGGCCGGTGTCTCCGGAAATCCGATGAGCACGGAAGCGGCCCCATCGGCGGCGATGAAGTCGGTTTCGCGCACCATCTCCAGGATCGTATCGATGGCGTGTCGCACCGCCAGGCGCATGTACGCGGGCCCGTGCTCGCGATGCAGCGAAGCGGCATTCGCAACCGTGAGCCGCGCCACCGTGAACGGTCGCTGATAGCGTTCGGTGATGCGCGTGCCTTCCGTGACCAGCAGCTCGAATTCACGGCGCGAGAATACGCGCTTCCGCCCGTCCAGGAGCGGACCGATCTCGAGGCGGGGAAGGCAGCCGTCGCGAAGCGACATCAGGCCATCCTCGGTGAGGTCGTAATGGTACCAATCGGTCGATTTGGCGTCGGCAGCGGGGGTTGCCGTCGCACAGTCGAGGCAGATGAAGTGGACGTCCGGCTCGGCATTTGCCGCTCCGCAAGAGCGACAAAGGAAGATGTTGCCGGGCTTGTCGTAGTCGACGCCGAAATGCCGCAGCTCACGTCGGCACTTCGGACAGGTCAGCGCCTGCCCCACCGCGAACTTCGACTCTGGTTCCTGCCAACCGCATCGATAGTGGTGGACGATCCTCTCTTCTAGGAGATCGCCGCCACCGCAGGCGGGACACGCTTCGTAGACGTGCAGTCTGGCGGAGCTGCAGCGGCGGCAGGCGTGCGTGCGCGTGAAATGGCGCCGGCGCAGGAGGTCCAGCTCGGCCAGGGCTTCGAGCCTGGATCGCACACCGGTCACAGGCCCCAGCAGTCGATACGTCACCAGCGACGTGCACTCGCAGTCGAGGCTCGCTTCGATAGCGGTGTTGCGCGAATACGCGAGCCGCAACATCGTCATCTCGACCCGATCTTCTTGTGCCGCCGAGAACGGCAGATCGGCCAATCGACGCCAGATGGCAGCGAACTTTCCTTCCACCTCGGCGAAGCTGACCGCATCGAGCGTATCGCCCGCGAAGTCACGGCGCATTCCACGGTTGCCGCCGAAATCCGCGATCGGCACTGCCGGATCGGGTGCTCGTTCGAGCGCTGCAGCGAGCTCTGCCGGTTCGACGCGGGCAACCAGGATGATGCCGGCGCAAGGTGATCCCCTGCTCGCCGCTACGCTTTCTGGCAAGCACGGCGGCGGCGCTCCACCAATGAAAAGCCAACGGGCATTGCTGCCGTGATCCACGCCCGTCAACTCGGTCGGCGAACTCACGGCTTGGGCACTGATTGTCTCAGCCATACCCACGGGCATCTACTTCTTACGATCGCGGACTTCACCAGACTGTCTTCAAGTTAGGTGATATGTCTTAACCAAGACTGATCCAGGCCAATGGCCGCGGCCTACCGGCATTCACCGTGGGTTGCAGGCATTGTCATGCGCAGTGCGCGCCGGCGCCACGCCCTCGGTGGCGTTAGGATTCAATTAAC
>DATEVP010000366.1:0-3918 GCA_035258465.1 Hyphomicrobiaceae bacterium | reverse complement strand
CCGATCAAAGATGTCGACCAAGATGGGTCTCCCTCCTCACCAAGCTATGCGGAAGCACGGCGCGTTCCGCTTCCTTCCTCGCCGCAGCGCGCATCAGAATCGGAGCGCTGAAAAATCAGCATGATGCGGCACCGTCGTATTGGCCATGTTGCGGGCGCCATAGCCGTCGCGTTGGGCCTTTGCATTACCGCGCTTTCGTTCTATGCCTTTCCACCAAGGGTGGCGTTGGTGTCCTGCCTTCTCGGATGGACGATGCTCGCCATCGCCGCCATTGACGCGCGGCGGTTACGCATCCCGGATATGCTTTCATTGCCGGCGATCCCCGCCGGCTTGCTGGCGTCGGGCTACCTGCTCGATCCAGCGAGCGGTCACCTAGTCAGTTTGGATCACGTCATAGGGGCATGCGTTGGGGGCACAAGCCTGTGGCTTCTCCGTAAGGCTTACTTCCGCCTGCGCGGGCGCGAGGGGCTCGGGCTTGGCGACGTAAAGCTCGCATCAGCGGCAGGCGCCTGGACGGGCTGGGATCACCTGTCGCACGTCCTGCTTCTGGCGGCAGTGCTGGCGCTCGGCCTCGTCATCGCCCTGGCGCTCGTTCGGCGAAAGGGCTTGTCTGGAAGCGAGAAGATCGCTTTCGGGTCTTTCTTGGCGCCGTCGATATGGATCGTGTGGGTGGTCCGCGCCTACGCCCAAGGACTCTAGCGCGAGGTGTGGTAGCTCCTCCTTGCGGACTATTTTCCGGGCTCTCCACTTTGGAGAGGCTGCTTCAGTTGCAGCTTGGCCTTGAGGGCCGCGAGAGCGTCCACAACGCCCGAGGCGGGCGCCCCACCCTTAGCCTCGAAGAGGAGGACCCGGCTGATACCCGCTTGGGCTTCGGCAGAGCGCACTATAATGTGCCCCTCATGGCGTAAGATCCGCTCGAGCAGCTGGTCGAGCGATCCCTGCAAGCGACCCGAAAAGCGAACCGGCTGGGCAGGCCGTGCACTGCGCTCCACGGCGAATTGGAAATACGCGGCAAGTACCGCAAGGACCTCGTCCGCATTGGCGTCGCTTGCCTCTATGACGACGTGATCATGGCTATTCCCTTCGACGACACGCACCTCGCCGCCCCAGGCCATCGAGAAGAAAGAGGCGAACGCCGCGCAGAAGAACAGTGCAAGTCTGGGACCTGGACTGAGGGTGAATTTTGCGTCGCTCGCCCGGCGCATAGGTTTCTCCCCGAGGAGCTTGTCTGAGTAGTCGGTAGATTTTCGGGTGCAAGTCGGATTTTGTCCAGGGCCATGAGCAAGCATTTTCGCCCCTGGAAGATCGACGAAGCGCAACTGCTGCCGCCGAGCGTGCAGGACTACGTGCCGGAGGGCCACCTGTCGCGGTTGATCGTGGCGCTGGTCAGAGAAAGCCTCGGCCTCTGCGAGATAGAGGCCAGCTATGCGAGCGGGCTCGGCCAGCCGCCGTTCCACCCGGGCCTGATGACGGCGCTGCTGCTCAACGGCTACGCGCACCGCCGAGCGAGGAGCCGGACGGCAAGGCCCAGAAGAACTTCACGGACCCGGAGAGCCGCATCCTGAAGAGCAAGGACGGCTTCATCCAGGGCTACAATGCGCAGGCCGCCGTCGACGGCGAGGCGCAGATCATCGTCGCCCACGGTCTCACGCAAAGCACTTCCGATCACGACCAGCTCGTGCCGCTCGTCGACGGCATCGAGGCCAATCTCGGCCGCAGGCCGAAGGAGGTCTCGGCGGACAGCGGCTATCTGAGCGAGGCCAACCTTGCGGCCCTGCAGGCGCGCGGCGTGGAGCCCTATATCGCGACCGGCCGGGCGAAGCATCCAGCCGATGACGCGCGCGGGCGCGGCGGCCCACTCACCCGGGCGATGCGACGCAAGCTCAGACGCGCAGGATGGCAAAGCCGGTACAAACTGAGCAAGCAGATCGTGGAGCCAGTGTTCGGGCAAATCAAACAGGCACGAGGCTTCCGCCAGTTCCTGTTGCGTGGCGTCGAGGAAGTGCGTGCCGAGTGGGCGATGCTCTGCTCCGCCCACAACATCGTCAAGCTCGCCAAGGCAGCCTGAGCACGATACCGTCGCCAAAACCGCCCGCTTCAGGCGCTATCTGGACGGGCTCCTAGGGCGCTTTGGCCATCCAGCCGGTGATCTGAATCAATCCGGCCATGATGGGCACCAACGCATCCTCGATCGCCCGTCCGACCTGCAGCAGCTTTTCGAGCCCTGGTGCCGGGTTTTCCGGCACGTCGTGGGACTCCATCAACAAGTCCTCGATCATAGCCCGCCGAATGCCTGGATGCCCGCTGAACCCGAAGGCATTGCGGCCGATCTGGAACAGCGCCGGATAGCCCTCCTCGTCGACCGCGAGCACCTGCGCATAGCCCGGCGGAGCCGGACGGTCGCGCATGTAGACCACCGAGGGGAAGCGCTCGGGCAGGAAGCCATTGAGGGCGTCGGCCTGCACGCGCCGGGCCTCTCCGACGCTGAAGACGAGCGGCGCCGCTTCCGAGCGGCCGTCGGCAGCGATCGCCAGGATTTGTGCGCCGGCGCCGATGCCGATCACGGGCTTTTCGAGCATCAGGCAGGCGCGAGCCAGCCGCACCTCGGCATCGAGAGTCGGCAGAATGCGATCCGGCGTGGCGGTGCCCCATGGCCCGCCGCCGATCATGATGAGGCCGTCTCCAAGGACATTCCGGTCCGGCAGCTTTCCGCCGGCGACGAAGGGACGCGAATAGCCGAAGCGGATGCCGCGGCCCTCGAGGTGGTCCTCGATATGACCAAGCCACTCGGATTGCGTGTGCTGAATGACGGTGACGTATCTCATCCACGATCACAGCTGATCGCGGCCTCCACGACCGTGCGGAAGTCCCGCGGCGCGATTGTCAAGAGGTCCGGCTTGGCCGCCGCGAAGAAGCGATCCACGGCGGCACCTGCGTCGCCGATCATGATGCCGCGCAACGCAGCCTCCAGATCGTAGATCAGTCGAGGCGGCGTGACGAAAAAATCGCCCGTCAACAAGAGCTCGCGGACCCGGCGTGCATCGCCACCGCCCTCGAGCCGCAAGTATGCTGTCACCGTGCCGCCGGGACCGGTATGAGACGCCTCGAGCACCCCGGCGCCGCGCGGATCGTCGATCGAGAAGACGAACGCGTCGGTCCCGATCTCCTCGGCGCAGAGCTTGCCTGCCAACGTCTCCTCCGCCTCGCTCGGCGCGCCCTTCTCGGGCACGATGCCGAGCTTGTCCGCGAGGCCGGCGAGCACGGCCTCGTGCACGGCGTCGATTGCGGGGGCCCTGCCGCCGAGCAGCGCCTTCAAGGTCGTGACCCGCTGCTCGGCCTTGTCGATGCCGCGCTTCTTGAGCTTGGCCTCCGGGACGTTCAGGCAGGACATGATGCGGGCAGGGTCCGCGTCGACCAGCACGGTGCCCTGATAGATCAGCGTGTCGCCGTCGAAGAAGCCGCCGGTGCCGCACAGTTTCTGCCCGCCGACCTCGATGTCGTTGCGGGGACGGTAGCGCGCGTCGATGGCAAAGGCTTGCGACAGTCCGAAAGCCACGGCTTCGCAGATGGCCCTGGTGTAGTCGGCAAGCGTCGGCAAGGGCAGCCGCTTCCTCGACAGCACGAGCTCCCAGCCGACCTGGTTGGGATCGAGATAGATCGCCCCGCCGCCGGTGATGCGGCGCACGAGCGCGACGCCGTTGGCGCGGCAGTAGTCGAGCTTCAACTCCTGGCCGATGGCCTGGTGGCGGCCGACGAGCGCACTCGGCTCGAAGCGCAAGAACCGTATCGTGTCGGGCACGCGACCTTCACGGTGCAGCTCGATCAATGCCTGGTCGAACGCGATCTGAGTGCGCCCATGGCGCACGCCGGTGTCGATGACGCGGAAGGGGATGGCCATCGCTCAGACGCGCTCCTCCG
>DATEVP010000365.1:0-4271 GCA_035258465.1 Hyphomicrobiaceae bacterium | reverse complement strand
GGCGTCGAGACGCAGAAGTGCTACCTGGTCGTGGACGATATCGACATCCACTACGCCAAGGCCAAGGCGGGGGGCGCCCAGTTCGTTCTGGACCTCAAGGAGTACGAGAACGGCGGGCGCGGCTTCTCGTGCCGCGATCCCGAGGGGCACATCTGGAGTTTCGGCACCTACGACCCCTGGGACGGGAAATCCGCGGCCCCCAGTCCGCCACCTGCAGCCGAACCGATGCCCCGCGGCGGACGCGGCCGTGCCGTGACGATGGCCGCGGTCGTGGCCTTGGCCCTTGGCATGGGCGCGGCCGGCTGGATGCTGGGGGTTGCGCAGCAGACCGCCCCAAGTGCGGCGGAGGAGACGCGGCTGAAGCGGGAGCTCATCGCCACGCAACAGCGCGCCCAGCAAGCGGTCGATCGCGCGGCAAAGGAGGGAGCGGAGCTGCTACGGGAGCGGAGTGCAAGAGAGGCCATCGAGCGGACCGCGCAGCAGGCGCGCGAACAGCTGGCGCGGGGAGAAGGTGCCAAGGACGCCGCCGAGCGCGCCGCCAAGCAAATGGAGGCGCAGCTGACCGAGGAGCGTCGCGCCAAGGAGGCCGCGGAGCGGGCGGCGCAGCAGGCGCATGAGGAGCTCGCACGCGGGGAGAGCGCGAAGGAAGCCGCCGAGCGCGCCGCCCGCCAGATGGAGGCGCAGCTGACCGAGGAGCGCCGCGCCAAGGAGGCCGCGGAGCGGGCGGCCAGGACGGCGGTCGATCAGATTGCGAGAGAGCGGACGGCCAAGCAGGCCGCGCAGAACGCAACCACGGTCGTGCAGAAGGAGCTGGCGCGGGCGCGCGCGGCCAGGCAGCTCGCCGAACGCTCGGCAAAGGAGGCCGGTGAGCAGTTGGCCCGCGAGCGGGCCGCCAGAGAGGCGGCGGAGCGCGCCGCCAAAGACGCACAGGTAAAGTCGGGCCAGGCGCAGGGCGCGGAAAAGGGCATCACGCAGCCGGCCAGCCCGGACCGGTCGTCGAAGAAGGTGTCGAAGAAGTCGGGCGAGCCCGGACCCGCCGAGCCGATGCCGCCCCTGCTCCCGTAAGGCGTGTGCTCATTGTCCAGCCGGCCCTCGCCGCCGCCAACGTCCGCGCCGCGACCGATCACCGACCGACTGCATCGGCGCGGGCGAGGCTGTGGAGCTGCACGACAACCGACGCCGTTCCCTAAGCTGCGTTCATGCCTTTCTGCTTGAACAGCTTGGTGATCTCCCAGGCAGGGCTTGGCGGGCAGATGTAGTAGCCCTGCATTTCGGTGCAGCCCTCGGCGCGGACGCGGTCCAATTGCTCTTTCGTCTCGACGCCTTCGGCGGTCGTTGCCATGCCGAGGCTGACGCCGAGTTGAGCGACCGAGCGCACCACCGCAATGGCATCGACATTGGCCTCGGACAAATCGCTGACGAAGCTGCGATCGATCTTGATCTTGTCGAAGGGGAACTTGCGCAGGTTGCTCAGCGAGGAATAGCCGGTGCCGAAGTCGTCGAGCGCCAAGCGCACGCCGAGGTCGTGTAGCTGAGTGAGGATGAGGAAGGCGCCCGCCTCGTCCTGCAGCATGACGGACTCGGTGATCTCGATCTCGAGCCTTTTTGCTGCCATGCCGGCGGCGGCCAGGGCACTGACGACCGTCTCCACCAGATTGCGGGATTTGAACTGAGCCGGCGAAACGTTGACGGCGATCTTCAGGTGGTCGGGCCAGGTCGCCGCCTCCGTGCAGGCTTGCCTCAGCACCCATTCCCCGATCGGAACGATCAGCCCCGTTTCCTCGGCGAGCGGGATGAAGTCGGCCGGCGGGACGTTGCCGCGGTCGGGGTGGGACCAGCGCAGCAGGGCCTCGAAGCCGCAGATCTCATCGCGCTCGAGGTTGACGAGGGGCTGATAGTGAAGCGCGAACTCCCCGTTGAGGAGCGCATTGCGCATGTCCTGCTCGAGCTTGCGCCGGGCCTGCATGCGCTGATCCATCTCCGGCTCGAAGAAGCGGTACGTTGCCCGTCCCTCGATCTTGGAGCGGTAGAGCGCCAAGTCCGCATGGTTCAACAGGCGGTCGGGATCGGTGCCGTCTGCTGGTGCCAGCGCAATGCCGACGCTTGTGCCAATCGTGGCTCGATGGCCACCAAGGTCGAAGGGCGCGCTCAACGCCTCGACAACGCGCGTGGCCAGAGCAGCGGCGTCGGTTGCAGCATCCTGCACGCTCTGGATGATGGCGAACTCGTCGCCGCCCAGCCGCGCAACCATATCCGTGTCCCTGACGCAACCGTGCAGGCGCTCCGCGACCGACTTCAACAAGGCGTCGCCGGCGGGATGTCCAAGCGTGTCGTTGACCTCCTTGAACTTGTCGAGGTCGAGCATCAGCACGGCCAAGTTGCGGTCCTCGCGACGCTCGCCGGTCAGGGCTTTCTCCAACCATTCCCTCAATGCGAGCCGGTTGGGCAGGTCGGTCAGGCCGTCGTGACGCGCCATGTGGGCGATCTTGGCCTCGGACTCTCGCTGTTCGGTGATGTCGTGATGCGTCGTAACCGTACCGCCGTTGGCCATGCGCTGGACAGCGACCGCGATGTAGCGTCCATCCTCCAGCCGGCTCACGTACTGACTTGCTCCCTGCCCGGTGAATTGGAGCATCTTTTCCAGCATTCGGTCGGCGGTCGCGCCGCCGCAATAGCCCTTGGCGATCCGGCAATCCAAGATTTGCTTCAGCGGCGTGCCTGGCTTCACCTCATCCATCGTCAGGCCATACATATCGGCATAGCGCTTGTTGCAGACCACCAGGCGCAGCTCGGCATCGAACATGGCAAGGCCTTGCGCCATGTTCGCCAGCGCCGTGTCGAACCGTGAGTTCTGGTCTTCGAGCGCCACCTCGCGTTCCTTGAGCAGCCTGTTCTGCCGCTCGATGCTCTGGCGGAATACTGCAATGGCCTCCACCATCTGGCCGATTTCATCCTTGCGGCGAACATAGGCAAGAGGGCCCTCCGTGCCGCCCACGGAGACCGACTTCATTGCCTTGGTGACGACCCGTATCGGGGCGACAATCGAACGCGCGACGAATGCGGTGACCAGCACGCCCAGCAGCACGCCGAGCAGCCCGCCAATCGCAAGAACGCCCTTGTTGGTCACGGCCTCTGCCGTGATCTCGCGGCTCACCAATCTCGTCTGGTTGTTAACGACCGCCGACAGGATCAGTAGTTGAGTGGCGACACTCTTGAAGTGCGCATCCGCGGCCGTCACCATTGCTGACAAATGCGAGATATCGCCTGCTCCGGCAACCACCGCGTCGGTTGCGGCGGCATGATACTTGGCCCACTTCTCGACCAGCCCGCCTATGGTGTCTTGTTCGACCGCAGAGAGATCCCGACGCGCCCGCAGGACCCGCAGCCGCTCCTTGAGCATATCGAGATTGCCAATGACATCTCCAAGCTCGCCGAGCACGTCGGGGCTGGCGCCATTGGTCGCCAAGGTGACGTATCGAGACACCTGCACTTGCGTTGCCATGATGTCATAGGTCAACTCCGAGACTAGGTTTTGCTTGGGCAGATTGACCTGCCCTAGAGCCGTCAGCTGGTGAGCGGAGCGGTCCAGCGTCACGAAGACATTGACGCCGATGGCAAGGAAGCAGAGCAGGAGTGCAATAGGTGCCGCGATCGCCTTCGCCCACATCGGGCTATTCTCGACAATACGCATGCTCACCAAGCCTTGCTCGTGCTGTTTGCAGCGAATTTGTGCAACCTATCCAAGAATGCTTGCGAAGAGCTTGATCCGGTGGGGAGTGCGCCAAGTGAACGTGTTGGGTGCGCGCAGTCGACGCCGCGGGCGCCATGGCCCTTTACCGAAAGTCAACTCTGATTCGAAGAAATCGATCGCCGCGGCGCCGGTGGTGTGAGCGCTGGGTTACGTCTAGCGCGAAACTGTTTGGTAACGGGGGCAGGAGACGTGCGTTGGCCCACCCGGGACATCGCCCATGGCCGCGCCTCATCCGCTCGATTTGGCATGCTCGATCTGCGCGTGCTCGGCGATCGGTCCTATGAGGAACTGGGTTCGGCATCCCGTGCGCGCCGATCAGACGTCGCGTCGAGTTTCCGTTTGCCTGAGCAGAGCGTCCCTGCCCTCGTTCACGACGATCGGGCTGGGGGTTCCGGTGGCGAAGATGATTTCGCTGCCCGAGAAGCCGCGGTCGCTGTGGTAGGGACGGATCATGGCAACGTGATCCAGGTTCACCCGGACCTCGGTCCCATCCGTCGTGGTGCACTTGACCCAACTCGCC
>DATEVP010000364.1:0-3792 GCA_035258465.1 Hyphomicrobiaceae bacterium | reverse complement strand
TGCGGCGCCGAGCTGCGGCTCGCTCAGCACGCGGTCGATCTGGTCTCCCCGGCCGCTGTCGGGCGAGACGGTGACCGAGCCGAAGCCGGTGCGATCGGATTGGGGCTGATCCGGCGAATGACGAAGGGGAGGCCGCGGCTGGCTGCCCGGCTCGGTGGAGGCAACGGAAGAGGGCGGCGGGAGCGCGCCGGCGCGGGACGAGAGCGCACGCAACTGCTCCTGCAGCTGCTCCATCTGGGCGCCGAGCGCCCTGATCTGCGTCTCGATGCTGTCGAGCCGCCCCGCTTCGGCGGCACCGAAGGCGGCTGCCGCGCCGGGCTGAGGACGCCCAACGGCGGCGGCAGGAGCGGGCGCGCCGCGGGCCAGCGATTCGAGCGTGCCGATCACCACCTGCATGTCGACGAGCTGCTCCTCGAGCTGCTCCACGCGCTGGCGCAGGCCAGCCTCGCTCGCCGGAGCGCCGCCCTCGCGCGCGGGCATGGCGGCTTTCGCGGGAGGCACAGGCGGCGGAGCAGCCATGGGCCCCGGTTGCCCGCGCACGGCCGGATAGGGCTGGGTCTGCTGGGCGCCAGCCGATACGGCCGGCAGCAACAGCAAGGCGAAGGCGCCGGCCCGCAACCAGCGGTGAGAGATCAGGGTCATGGCCTCGTTCTTGATTTCGTTCGCTCGGTTCGTTCCAGTGCCGCGTGCGCGACCGGCAAAGTAGCGCGGCCTCCCAACTCTGCAACACGCAACCGCTCGGGGCAAATTTGGCGACTCAATCTCAATAGGGACTCAATAGAGACGCCGCGGCGAGGGCCGGCCGACATTGTCGTGCGGCCGGTTGCGCAGCTCGCCCGATTCGATGGCCGCTGTCGGCCAGCCGATGACGGTCACCGCGCGCCGGTTCTGCGGCGCGCACTGGGGATCGCTGCATGCGGCGATGAGATTGCGCCGGCCGTAGGCGACCGTGCGAATGCGCTCCGGCGCGAGGCCGGTCTCGATCAGGCGCTGGCGCACGGCCTCGGCGCGGTGCTCGGAGAGGGCGTGGTCGTCGCCGCCCGGATCGTCGGCGTGGCCCTCGATAGTCACGCGCGTGCCTGGATGGCGCGCGAGCCAGGCCGCCTGTGCCGCGAGCGCCTTGCGGGCGCGGGCGCCGAGCTCGGCACTGCCTGCGCCGAAGAACACGCGGTCGCCGACCAAGGCCTGGAAGTCTCCGGGGATGCTCGCATGCCACGCCGCCCGCGAGACCAGCGCCAATCCGGGCTCACCGGCCCGTGCGACCGGACCTAGTTGCACAAGCGCCACAAGCGGAACCATGGTGGCCACAGCGGCGCATCGGTAGGCCATGACGCGCTCCCCCGCAGTCGATTGCCTGACAGCGGGCGAGACTGCGCCGCCATTGGGGCCAAACTTTGGTTGCTGCCGGGCGGGGGCCTGCGGGGCGCCGAGCGACGGGCGCCGCTACGAGCGGGCCTCGTGGCGGCTGTTGAGCGCCGTCTGGGCGCGCCGGTTCTGCGACCAGCAGGAGATGTCGTTGCACACCGCGACGGGGCGCTCCTTGCCGTAGGAGATGGTGCGGATGCGCTGCGCGTTGATGCCCTGCCGGGCCAGGTAGTCGCGCACGGTCTGTGCCCGGCGCGCGCCCAGCGCGATGTTGTACTCGCGGGTGCCGCGCTCGTCGGCGTGGCCTTCGATGGTGATGGTGTACTGGGCGTACTGCTGCAGCCAGCGCACCTGATTGGCGAGCGTTTGCTGGGCTTCGGGCGAAAGGTCGACGCTGTCGGTGGAGAAGTAGACGATATCGCCGACGTTGACGGCGAAGTCGCGCGCGGAGCCCGGCGTCGCCGGGGCGCCGCGCCCCATGCTGAGCTCGCTGTCGGGCTTGGGCGTGTTGGAGCAGGCCGCAAGCGCCAGCGTCACCACAAGCGCCGCGGCGACCCGCGTGCCGACCCTGTGCCACCTCGACAGCTGCATCTCAACCCCTTTCGTGCGCGGTCAATCGCCCAACGCCGACGCAGCGAATTCCCGGTTCGGGATGGCCTCTTAGCCAAACCTTCGCGCAAAAATGTGACCGATGAGAGAAACGCGGGGCAGGGCCATGAAGGCAATATCGTGGCGGGTCTTTTCCCCGCTATGCACACCAGCAGCGTCATGCACAAAACAATGGGGCTGCATCCCGGATGCCCGGGCTGCAGCCCAATCTCGCGATGCCTTGCCGAAGGGCAGCCATCGCTGGAGGTCTAGCGAGCTACGTTCTCATGCTCGCGCGCCGAGCTTCATAGCCTCATGCCGCTTTGTCTTTGCGACAAGCACCCAAAGCAACGGCAGCGACAACTGCTGCGACAACGATAGCGCCCTTCATAAGGATCCCCATGGCTCTCGTTCGAGAGCCAAGCTTCTGCCTATGCGCTACCTGCTCAGCAAACTCGGCACCGTTACCGGGCGACCTGACCCGCAACCGGGAGATCCGCGCCAGCGCCCAGCTTCAGGGGCTCACGCTCTTCGCGACGGCAAGCTGTCAAGGCCACAGCCGCTATCATGGCCGAGATGATGATCACGCTCTTCAAGTTCATGGTCTTTTCTCCTATCCAGGCAATCGCACCCATTCGGGTACCGGGGTGTAACGCTCAGATCAAGAACGCAGCTGCTGATTCAGAGGTTTTCCACGGCGGCAGGTGCGAAAATGCCACTTTGTCCTGATGCACATCGGTCATCCGAGTTGGCCCGATTTTGCTGCGTCGCGACCCAGACCGATGCAACCGGGCCGCGCTGGACCACACAACACACCAAAGGTCTTAAAGTGACGTAAAGCGCTGTTCAATTTCGCAACGGCGACCAGGCGGGATCCGAGCCGAAAGCCGGGGTGGGCACCGGTCGCTCGTTGTAGCCGGTGAGGTCGATGGAGAAGAGCCGCGGGCCCCCTGCGTTGCGGCTTTCGCGGAAGAACATGAGCACGCGGCCATTGGGCGCCCAGGTCGGGCCCTCGTTGTGGAAGCCCTCCGTCAGGATGCGCTCGCCCGAGCCATCGGGACGCATGACGCCGATGAGAAAGCTGCCGGCCGACTGCTTGGTGAAGGCGATCAGGTCGCCGCGCGGCGACCACACGGGGGTGGAGTAACGGCCTTCGCCGTAGCTGATGCGGTGCTGGTTGGAGCCGTCCGCGTTCATGACGTAGAGCTGCTGGGAGCCGTTGCGATCGGATTCGAACACGATGTTGCGGCCGTTGGGGCTGTAGCAGGGGCCGGTATCGATGGCGCTGGTGTTGGTCAGCCGCCGCGTCTGGCGCGAGCGCAAATCCATCTCCACGATCGAGGTCGCGCCGCCCTCGCCGGTGCTCATGACGACGCGCTGGCCGTCCGGAGAAAAGCGCGGCGCAAAGCTCATGCCGGGAAAATTGCCCAGCAGCTCGCGCTGGCCGCTTTCCAGATTGAGGAGAAACACGCGCGGCTGGTCGCCCGTGTACTGCAGAAAGGTGAGCTCCTGCCGGGTCGGACTGAAGCGCGGGGTGAGCACCAGCTCGCGCCCCTGGCTCAACAGGCGCACGTTGGCGCCGTCCTGGTCCATGAGCGCAAGCCGCTTGTTGCGGCGCTCCTTGGGGCCGGTCTCGTCGATGAACGCGACCTGCGTGTCGAAGTAGCCGCGCTCGCCGGAGAGGCGCTGGTAGACCTCGTCGGCGACGAGGTGGCCGAGCCGGCGCCATTCCTGCGGTCTCACCGCGTAGCGCTGCGAGGCGAGCTGGCGGCCGGAGTAGACGTCCCACAGCCGGAACTCGGCCATGACGCGCCCGTCCGGCGCGCGCGATGCGCGGCC
>DATEVP010000363.1:0-2428 GCA_035258465.1 Hyphomicrobiaceae bacterium | reverse complement strand
AGGGTGACTGCATTCGAAAAGGAAGTCGTCCAGCGGGCTAAGGGAATCGAGCCGCTCAAAACTTTCAACTTTGGCGACCTTCATAACGGTTGCGGCAAGTTTGTCCGCGAGGACGTAAACGTCCCCTGGCTTGGCCCAATTTCCGTCCGGTGCAGCCGTAACTTGATAGAGACCATATTCAATCTTTGGCGAATAGCTGATCGCCCTGTTGCCCGGGATGGTCCATGGCGTTGTTGTCCAGATGATCACATACGCGTGCGAGAGCGCGAGACCATGTTTGAATTCGGGTGGATGCATCGTCCCTTTGATAGGAAACTTCACCCAGACGGTGTCGCTCGTGTAGTCGTGGTACTCGACCTCGGCCTCGGCGAGCGCCGTCTTCTCCACCACGCTCCACATCACCGGCTTCGACCCGCGATAAAGCGCGCCGTTCATGGCGAACTTCATCAGCTCGGCGGCAATCGTGGCCTCGGCCTTGTAGTCCATGGTCGAGTAGTAGTGCTCCCAGTCGCCCTCCACGCCCAGCCGCTTGAACTCCTCGCGCTGCACGCCGATCCAGTGCTGGGCAAACGCGCGGCACTCCTCGCGGAAGGCGCGCGTGGCCTCGGGATCGTCGAAGGCCGGCTTCTCCCGGCCCTTGGCACGGTACTGCTCCTCGATCTGCCACTCGATGGGCAGGCCGTGGCAGTCCCAGCCGGGCACGTAGTTGGAATCGAAGCCCAGCATTTGCTGGGATCGGGTCACGATGTCTTTCAGGATCTTGTTCAGCGCCGTGCCGATGTGGATGTTGGCGTTGGCATAGGGCGGCCCGTCGTGCAGGACGAACTTGGGCCGGCCCTTGGCTGTCTCGCGCAGGCGATGGTAGAGGCCGATCCTGGCCCAGCGCTCCAGGAGCTTGGGCTCCATCTGCGGCAGCCCCGCCTTCATGGGGAAGGGCGTCTTGGGCAGGAACAGGGTCGCGCTCCAATCGCGCGCGTCGGTCTTGGTCGAGTTCATGGAAATGCCGTCCGTGGCAAGCTGATGCGAACTCAGGCAATGGGGTCAACCCCGGGCGCCCTCAGGTTTAGTCGGGGGCGACCGGGCTCGTAATTCGCGTCTGCGTCAGCCTGGCTGTGGATCGAGACATGGCGCGGCACTCTAGCGGCGTCGCTTCTGGCCGGCAACCGTGCCGCTGACGTGTGTGGAGCACAAGGTGAAAGACGTTGTCTATCGTTCAGTCGTCTGTGGCGGACGCACAACAACATCCCCGGCGAGAAGTTTCGTTCGCAAAACGTGGGAACCAAGCGGCTGCGTTGCGCTATGATCGGTTGGGGAGTGCCGCTGCGGGAAGATGCGGCGCGCAATGCGGGGTTCAGTGAAGCTCTTCCAGAGGGCGCGGCGGCATTCCCTTTTTCGCTTCTGTCTGATTTAGCGGCGGATCGCAGTCGGCGTGTCCGGGGCCTGACGCAATATGGCGCGCGCCCGCGCGCAGTCCTTGGCCATCTGTTCCTTCAGCACCTCGACGGAGTGGAACTTGGCGTCCGCCCGCACGAAGTCGATGAACTCCACCTCGATCTGGCGGCCGTAGAGATCGCCGCCGAAATCGAGCAGGAATACCTCGAGGATGGGCTCCCCGTCGTCGAACATGGGGCGCGTGCCGAGATAGGCGGCCCCGTCGTGGCGTTCGCGGCCCACATAGACGCGCACCGCGTAGATGCCGTGCGCAAGGGCGGTGCCGGGCGTCAGCGCCAGGTTGGCCGTGGGAAAACCGAGACGTTCTCCCCGCTTGGCCCCCGCGATTACGCTGCCCGCGACGCGCCACCAGTGGCCGAGCGCGTCGGCGGCGCCCTTCACGTCGCCTTGCGCGAGCTCGGCGCGAATGGCGCCGGACGAGAAGACCTCGCCGGCTTCCGCAACCTGCGGGATCACCGTTACCCCGAACCCGCGTGCTGCTCCGGCCCGGCGCAGCGCGTCGGGATCGCCGGCGCGGTCCTTGCCGAAGCGGAAGTCGTAGCCGATGACGATATGGCTGGCACCCAGCCCCTCCACCAGCACGCGCTCGATGAAGTCGTCGGCCGTGAGCTCGGCGAAGGCCGCATCGAAGCGCAGCACGACGGCGAGATCGAGCCCGAACTGATCCAGGAGCTCGAGCTTGCGCGGCAGCGGCGTGAGACGGAAGTGCGGCTTGCCGGGCTGGAAGAACTCGCGCGGGTGCGGCTCGAACAGAATCGTGCCGGAGCGCCGGCCGAGCTTCCCGGCCTCGTCCCGTGCCGCCTTCAGCAGGGCCTGGTGGCCGCGATGCACGCCGTCGAAGTTGCCGATCGCCAGCACGGCCCCGCGCCTCTCGGCCGGGACGTTTTCAGAGCCGTGGATGACCTGCATGGTGCTTCGACCGTTTCGCCTCACGCCCACATATGGTTGGCAGCGCGGAATTCGCGCAAGCGAATAT
>DATEVP010000362.1:0-2069 GCA_035258465.1 Hyphomicrobiaceae bacterium | reverse complement strand
CGCGCCACAACGTAGGGTGCAATGGGGCGTCAGCCCGTATTGCACCCCGCGGTTCCGGCGCAGCTTGAGGCGCCTCAACCCCTGAGCGCCCGCACCACCCGCTCATCCGCCAGCGCGTCCTTCGGGGCGCCGTGGAAGATGATCTCGCCGCGATCGATGGCATAGAGCCGGTCGCCGATGCGGGTCGCCGCCGCCAGATGCGATTCAGCCATCAGGATCGACACGCCCAGCGCCTTGATCTTCATCACCGCTTCCGTGAAGCGATTGACCACCACCGGCGCCAGCCCCTCGAACGCCTCATCGAGCAGCAGCAGCGTCGGCGACAGCATCATGGCGCGCGCCACCGCCACCATCTTGCGCTGGCCGCCGGACAGGTGCAGGCCCTGGCGGGCGAGCAGGTCCTTGACCTCAGGGAACACGGCGAACGCCTGCTCCTCGGGATCGGCGCGTGCGCCTCCGCGCCTCTTGACAACCTCCTCGCCCAGCCAGCGGCTGATCATCAGGTTCTCGCCGACCGACAGCTCGGGGAACACGCCGCAGTCCTCCGGCGAATAGCCGATCCCGCGCCGTGCCCGCTGGTGCGGCGGCAGCCGGTTGAGGTTCTCGCCGGCAAAGACGATCTCGCCCGCGCGTACCGGCAAGAAGCCCATGATGCTCTCGATCGTCGTGGTCTTGCCCGCCCCGTTGCGCCCCACCAGGCACACGACCTCCTGCGCGCCGACACTGAGCGACACCCCATGTAAGATGTGGGCCGGGCCGCGAAAGGTATCGATCGCCTTGACCTCGAGCACGGGCGTCAGTCCTTTCGAGTGAACGCGTCGGGACCGGAGGTGCCGAGCAGCGTCATGGCGACCTGTTCGTTCTTCCTGATCTCGTCGGGGGTGCCCTGGGCCAGGATGGCACCCTGGGCCATGACGACGATGCGGTCGGAATATTTGAACACCACGTCCATGTCGTGCTCGACGATCACCGCCGTGATGCCCTCGCCGCGGACGACCGAGGCAATCGTGTCCATGATCTGGCCCTTGTCGCGCGTGGACACGCCGCTGGTCGGCTCGTCCAGGAACAGCAGCTTCGGCTTCAAGGCATAGGCGAGCGCCACGTCGAGCAGCTTGCGCTCGCCTTGCGCGAGGTCGCGGCCATTGTCGCCGCGTTTTGCCGCCAGGCCGAACTGCTCGAGGATGCCGTCGGCCTCCCTGATGACATCGCCGTCGAGGTGGGCGAGCGTGCCCAGACGCGCGGTCTTGCCCTCGCGCGAGAAGATCGCCAGCGCGACGTTGTCGAAGGCGGTGAGGTCGTCGAACACGTTGACGATCTGGAAGCTGCGCGCAATCCCTGCCTTGACGCGCTGCGTCACGGAAAGGTGCGTGATGTCCTCGCCCTTGAAGATGATCTTGCCCGACTCGGGCGCCAGCAGCGCGCTGATGACATTGATGAGCGAGGTCTTGCCGGCGCCGTTGGGGCCGACGAGGGAGACGAACTCGCGCTCCTCGATTGCGAGGTTGACGTTGTCGACGGCCCGCGTCTCGCCGAAGTAGCGCTTGAGGTCGACGGTCTGCAGGAGAGCCATGTCAACGTCTCCTGAGCTTGCCGGCCAGCCGCGCCAGGGTGCCGACGATGCCGGTCGGCAGCACCATCACCAGCACCACCAGCACGCAGCCCAGCACCAGCTGCCAGTATTGCGAGCTCGCCACCGCGTAGACCTTGAGATAGTTGAAGGCGATGGCCCCCACGATCGGGCCCGTGAAGGTGCGAAAGCCCCCCAGCACGGTCATGAAGACGATCTCGCCCGAGAACGGCCAATAGAGAATCTCGGGCGTGGTGAGGCCATTGAGCGGCACCCACAGGGCGCCGGCCAGCCCCGTAAAGCAGCCGGAGATGACGAAGGCGATCCAGCGATAGCGGCGCACGCGGATGCCAACGAAGCTGGCGCGGGTCTCGTTGTCGCGGATCGCCTGCAGCGCCTTGCCGAACGGCGAGTGCACGATGACCCACATGACCGCCGCGGCGACCACGAACAGGACCAGCACGTAATAGTAGTAGGAATAGACGAACTTCTGGTAGGAGCC
>DATEVP010000361.1:0-6636 GCA_035258465.1 Hyphomicrobiaceae bacterium | reverse complement strand
CGCGATCGGCATGAAGGGCGATTCGGGCGCGCACCTGATCGGGCTGCTGGAGCGCCGGCTCGATGCGGTCATCTATCGGGCCAAGTTCGTGCCGACGGTGTTTGCTGCGCGGCAGTTCATCAACCACGGCCATATCAAGGTCAACGGCCGGCGCGTGACCATCCCGAGCTTTCGCGTCAAGGTCGGCGACGTGGTCGAGGTGAAGGAGAAGTCGAAGCAGATGGCGCTGGTGCTGGAAGCGACCGGGCTCGCCGAGCGCGACGTGCCCGACTACATCGAGGCCGACCACAACAAAATGACGGCCAAGTTGACGCGCGTCCCCGGCCTTTCCGACGTGCCCTTCCCCGTGCACATGGAGCCGAACCTGGTGGTGGAGTTCTACAGCCGCTGAGGTCGAGAGCGACCGGCTGCCCCCCGCCACCAGACGCCAACCAGCGCGATCATTGCTTCTCGGGCGGCCGCTCCGGCTGGTCGGGGATCGTCACCCGCGGCTGCGGTTGAGGGGGCGCCGGGAGCGGTTGGAGGGTGATCGTCGGTTGATTTGGTGCTGGCGGCTGCGTCGTCACCGGCGGCTGGCTAGGCGGCGGCTGAGTAGTTACCGGTGGCTGAGCAGGTGCCGGCGGCGGGCTCGGGGGCGGCGAAGTCGCGGCCTTGCAGCGAGCCTCGTTCTCGGCGCGCAGCTCGTCGTGCACCTCGGCCGCGAGGCGGGTCGTGCGCGCGATGTCTTCCGGGCTGCCGCCGGCGGGCGGCGGACGCAGGGCGGCCGGCACCGCGCGCAGCTGCTCCAAGGCCACGCTCAGCTCGAGGCACGTGAGCTTCGGGCGCAGCGTGCGAAAGGCGAACATGCGCACGCCCGTCAGCAGCGCCTCCGGCGAGTCGGTGCGATCGATCCAGGAGCGATCGGGCCCCTCGGTCATCTTGCGCAGCAGGGTTTCGCAGGACGGCACGTCGTGGCAGCGGCCGGGCTCTGCGACCACGCTGGCTTGCGCGCGCGTTTGCGGCAGCCGGGGCGTCGATGGCGCGCCAGGTGCCTTGGTCACGCGGGGCCGGGCCGGCGGCGCAATGGCATCCGCGATCGAAGTAACCGCATCGTTGATCGATTCGGCTGCATCCTTGATCGAGCCGCTCGGAAGGCTCTTTTCCAGGCCGCAACTCGCCAGCAATCCGGAGCCGAGCAGGACGCAGAGAGGCACCAATGGCACGCGCTGCATTCCACGGTACTGCCTTGTCATTGCTCTGTCCTTGTCTGGGCCGGGCCAGGCACGGCGACCTCGACCGGCGCGGGCCGTTACAACTCACCGGCAGCCCACGCCGCGCGCTGCTGGAGCGCCGGGGCAATCAACAGTGAGTCGGCGCTACAACGTTTGTGGATGATTGGACGGAGTTGTGGATAGGAGGCGAAGCGTGTTGATAACGAGGGCTGCGCGAAGGCTCGTGCCGCGGCGTCTCAATCGAGTTCGTGTCGGCGGATTTCAGGGCTGCCCGGCTCAGGATGCCGGCTGGCGGGGCGTCGTCGTGGCCGGGGCTGGCGGCGCGAGCTCGGCGAGCCGCGCCTGTAGGCCGACGGGCTTGTGGCCGGCCATGCCGGGGGTGACCTGGTTCGCCCAGCCGTAGGCGAACATGGTCATCAGCACTGAAGCGGCAAAGAAATAGACGCCCGGCAGCACCGAAGCTTCCGTGTAGCCCGAGGCGTTGATGTAGAAAATCATCAGCGCCAGCACCATCACGTCGGTCATGGAATAGCGCCCGAGCCATTCCATGGCCGAGATCGACCTGTTGCGGAACTCGGCCGGCATGTCGGGCGAGGTGACCAGCGTGAGCAGGTAGAACAGCTTCATCAGCGGGAAGCAGATCGAGAACACGAAGATGACGAAGCAGAGGAAGAATTCCTCGTTCTTCCACAGCGCCCAGATGATGGTGGCGACGGAATGCTGGTTGGTCCACACCAGCACGGTGGTGAAGCGGATGGCGGGCAGCATCACGCCGAGCGCGAAGAACACGGTGGCGAGGATGATGAGGAAGCTGAAGGCGAAGTTGCGCATGGTGGAGGGCGGCGAGGGCCTCGGTGCCGGGAGAGGCGCCGGCGGCTCGGAGGCCATGACATCGCTCCTGAGCCAGGCGTAGGCGAGGATCATGAACACCACCGCCGCGGTGAAGAAATAGACGCCGTTGAGGCTCTTGGCGTCGTAGACGCCCTGGCTCTTGATGAAGAAGATCGACAGCGAGAGCACCAGCACGTCGTGCATCGACCACTTGCCGAGCCATTCGAGCGCGCGCAGCTGGCGCGACAGCCGGCGCAGCTCGCGCTGCGGCAGGGACGAGAGCAGGAGCAGGTAGAGCAGCTTGGTGACGGGCAGCACGATGGAGAAGATCAGCACCGTGATGCCGAGGAACAGCTGGCCCGAGCGGATGAGCGCGTTGACCGTCGAGATCAGCGAATGCTCGTAGGTGAAGAAGACGAACTTGGTGAGCTTGATGACGGGCAGGCTCACGCCCAGCGCCAGGCAGACGCTGGCCGCCACGATGGCGAGGCTCAACAGAAATCGACGGCCGCCGAGCGTCATGGTCCCCGCGGAAGTTTAGTGTCCCGTGCTAGGAATCTCTTTCATCCTGGGCGGCATTATGTCGAAAAGGCGCCGCGGGCTCATGCCGGCGACGCCTTTGATCAACACGGGCTACTGGTGCGGTCCGGCGCCGGGCGCCGGCAGCCCCCTCAGGCCGACATCTTGGCCTTGTCGTAGGCGACGCCCTTGTCGTCGAGGAGCTGGCCGAGCTCGCCTTCCTGGAACATCTCGCGCACGATATCGCACCCCCCCACGAACTCGCCCTTGACGTAGAGCTGCGGGATGGTCGGCCAGTTCGAGAAGGTCTTGATGCCCTCGCGGATGCTCATGTCCTCGAGCACGTTGATGTCCTTGTAGGCCACGCCGAGATGGCCGAGGATCTGGGCGACCTGGGAGGAAAACCCGCACTGGGGGAAGCTCTTCGTGCCCTTCATGAATACAACCACGTCGTTGCTGGCGACGGTCTTGCGGATCCAGTCCTGGACGGCTTGCTCGCTCATCAGGGGTTCGTCCTTTCGAGGTTGAGGCGGCGTGACGCCCGCCAGAACTCATCTTCAAGATGTGGGCAGGGGCCGGGCAAAGTCAATCTTTGGGGGCTGCGGTGGTGAGGGCCAGGGCGTGGAGGACGCCGCCCATGCGCCCCTGCAGGGCTTCATATACCAATTTGTGCTGCTGCACCCTGGTCTTGCCGGCGAACTCCCGGGCGACGACGTGGGCGGCATAGTGGTCGCCGTCGCCGGCCAGGTCCTTGATCGCCACCTCCGCGTCCGGGAAGCGGGCCTTGATCAGCCGCTCGATCTCCTTGGCATCCATGGGCATGAGAGGTGCCTTCCGGGCAAACCGCTTCGCTTGTGAGTATCATAAGCGAAGCCGAGCACTCGGCGCCACCGCCGGCTCAGCGATCGGTTAGCTCCAGCCGCCGCTCCACGCGATCCAGCCTCTCCTTTATGCGGTTGATCTCGGCGTTCTGTTGCGCGTCGGAAACGTGCAAGCCGGCGACCTGGCTCTCGTTCGCCACCACCCGCACGTTGAACAGCCCATCGACTTTGCGGTCGATGCGCCCGAGGTAGTCGAGAACTTGGTCGGTGGTCTCCTGACTCATAATCTCATGGCTACCAGATTGGCCTAGAACATAGACAGAACACCAATTCGCGCCCACTTCAGGTGGGCACCTCGCTCAGCTCCAGTCGCCGCTCGATGCGCTCAAGCCGTGTGTTCACGCGGTCGAAGCGAGCTGAGTGCTGGGCGAGCTGCACGTGGATATCGGCCAAGCTCGTCTCGATGCGCGCGCCGCCGGCCTCCAGGCGTGCCACGCGCCCTGTTAGTTCCTGAACGCCCTCGCGCAACAGGCCGATCTCGGCGCGGATGGCGCGCAGGTGCTCTAACACCAGGTTGTCGGGCTCGGTGGCCATAAGCCAAACGTGCCACGGCCACCGCCCTGCGGCAAGCACCGCCGCACCCGGTGTCGTCCACTCCCATCGGGCGATAGCCAGGATGACGCCCCGTGAAAGGCACAATCCGAACTGGCATCTCGGCGGGCCATCGGGCACATCGGCCGCCCGCGTCCGGGCTCGCAGTCACCCCATGTACTTCGGCAGCCAAGCTTCGTGGCCGGCGCGGAGATCGTCGAGGGTGAGGGTGGCTTCGCCCCGGAGCGTGAGCGAGCTGCCGCCGACACGACCGACGACGCGGGCTGGCAGGGCCAGGAGGCGTGCGCGCTCGACGATCTCCTCGACCAGCTCCGGCGTGGCCTCGACCACGTAGCGGCCCTGGTCCTCGCCGAACCAGGCGGCGTGGACGGGAAGCTTGCCCTCGTAGGGAAAGAGCTGCACGCCGATCTCGCCGGCGAGCGCCATCTCGGCAATGGCAACCAGCAGGCCGCCGTCGCTGACGTCGTGCACGCCGCCGAGCTTGCCCTCGCGGATCAGGCTGCGCACGAGGTTGCCGGCCTTGATCTCGTCGGCCAGATCCACCGGCGGAGGAGCGCCCTCGACCTTGCCGACCAGGATCTGCTGGTAGAGCGACTGACCGAGGTGGCCGTCCTCGCGGCCGATCACCACCAGCAGATTGCCCTCGGTCTTGAGTGCGATGGAGGCCGTCTTGGCGAGGTCGGGGATCAGGCCGACGCCGCCGATCGCGGGAGTCGGGGGAATGGCGATGCCGTTGGTCTCGTTGTAGAGCGAGACGTTGCCCGACACGACCGGATACTTGAGCGCTTCGCAGGCTTCCTTCATGCCTTGAATCGCGCCGACGAACTGGCCCATGATCTCCGGCCGCTCGGGATTGCCGAAGTTCATGTTGTCGGTGATGGCGAGCGGGTCGGCGCCGACGGCGATGAGGTTGCGCCAGCTCTCGGCGACCGCCTGCTTGGCGCCCATCCTGGGATCGGCGGCGACGTAGCGGGGCGTCACGTCGCAAGTCATGGCGAGGCCCTTGCTGGTGCCGTGCACGCGCACCACGGCTGCGTCGCCGCCGGGGCGCTGGATGGTGTCGCCCATCACCGTGTGGTCGTACTGCTCCCAGATCCAGCGGCGGGAGCAGAGGTGCGGCGAGCCCATCATGGTCTGCAGCGCGCCGAAGATGGAGTTCGGCGCCGGCACCCATTCGGGAAGGATCACCTTCGGCGGGATGGTCGCGACCCAGGGGCGCTGGTAGAGCGGCGCCGAGTTGGCGAGCTTGTCGACCGGCAGGTCGGCCTCCACCGCGCCGTGGTGCCTGACGATCATGCGGCCCGTGTCGGTCGTCCTGCCGATGACGGCGAAATCGAGCCCCCACTTGGCGAATACGGCCTCGGCTTCCGCCTCGCGGCCGGGCTTCAGGATCATCAGCATGCGCTCCTGGGATTCGGAGAGCATCATCTCGTAGGCGGTCATGGCCGCCTCGCGCTGGGGCACGCGGTCGAGATCGAGGTCGATGCCGACGCCGCCCTTGTCGGCCATCTCGGAGGTGGAGGAGGTGAGCCCCGCCGCGCCCATGTCCTGGATGGCGACGATGGCGTCGCTGGCCATCAGCTCCAGGCAGGCCTCGATCAGCAGCTTCTCGGTGAAGGGGTCTCCGACCTGGACGGTGGGGCGCATCTCGTCGGACTTCTCGTCGAACTCGGCCGACGCCATGGTGGCGCCGTGGATGCCGTCGCGCCCGGTCTTGGAGCCGACATAGACCACGGGCAGGCCGACGCCCTTGGCGGCCGAGTAGAAGATCTTGTCGCGCTTGGCGAGGCCGACGCACATGGCGTTGACCAGGATGTTGCCGTTGTAGCCGGGGTCGAAGTTGGTCTCGCCACCGACGGTTGGCACGCCGGTGCAGTTGCCGTAGCCGCCGATGCCGGCGACCACGCCGGCGACGAGGTGGCGCGTCTTGGGGTGAGCCGGATCGCCGAAGCGCAGCGCATTGAGGTTGGCCACGGGGCGCGCGCCCATGGTGAAGACGTCGCGCATGATGCCGCCGACGCCCGTTGCCGCGCCCTGGTAGGGCTCGATGTAGGAGGGGTGGTTGTGGCTCTCCATCTTGAACACGACAGCGTCGCCATCGCCGAGGTCGACCACGCCCGCGTTCTCGCCGGGGCCCTGGATCACCTGCGGGCCCTTGGTGGGGAGCTGCTTCAGCCAATGGCGGGAGGATTTGTAGGAGCAGTGCTCGCTCCACATCACCGAGAAGATGCCGAGCTCGGTCAGCGAGGGCTCGCGGCCGAGGATGCCGAGGAGGCGCTGATACTCCTCGGGCGTGAGGCCGTGCTTGGCGACGACGTCGGGGGTGATCTTGGGCTTGGCGTCGTTCATGCGGAGTCCGGGTTGCCGTTTGCGGCGCTTATAGCCGCTGGGCCGGCGAATGTCGCGCCGGGACGGGCGCTTATGAACGGCTGTTGCGCCGCGGTCGCGGAAAAGCCTTTCGCCGCATGATCGGCGTCCGGGCACTGCAACTGCAGGAGCCGCAGGTGCACGGCTTCGGCGGTTGCCTCCCAGGTGGGCAGGGCGCGGCGGCGCGCGAGGGCGCCACGGCGCAGTTGCGCGCGCAGGCTGGGCCGGGAGAGGAGCCGGGCAAGGGCAGCCCTGAGCTGGGCGGTGTTGCCGTC